>JAFSNU010000231.1 GCA_017447325.1 Synergistaceae bacterium
ATAAATAATCGCGACCATGACTAAAGGCTGCGAATGCTCAAGCGTAAGAGCCTGAATATTTTGTCCGGCTCTCGTTAAGTCATCAATGCCGATATATCCCGCGACCGAAGTCTCTTTAAGCATTGCTATAAACTCGTTAAACAGCATGGGAATAATATTGCGTAAAGCCTGAGGTAAGACTATATACCACATTGACGCGCCGTAAGATAAGCCTAAAGATCTTCCAGCTTCCATTTGCCCCGCGTCGATCGCCTCGATGCCGCCTCTGAAAATTTCAGCGATATAAGCTCCGGAGTTTAAGCCGAATGCTAATATAGCAATATAAAGCGTATTTAAGTCACGCGCCGATGCAAAAATCGTAAAGTTCCAGATTAATAACTGCACCATAACTGGCGTGCCGCGCAGGACAGTTATATAAACGTTAGCGAGCCAGTTTAAAATCGGAATGCGAAGTCCGCCTTTATGAGCAACGCGTATCACGCTTAATATTAAGCCGATGCCAAGGCCGATTAAAGTCGAGAAGAACGTCATGAACAGCGTCGCCCTGAGACCATCAACAAGCATCATATAACGTCTGTCTTTTACAAAATTCTGATAGAACCGCCGCGAGAAATCATTAAAACTCTCAGCCGTGAAAAATCCTGAGCGATACAGCAAGAATAATAAAATGGCCGCGCACAGCCATAAAAATATGTCGCCGCGGCCAATACTTTTTTTGTTTACACTCATCTTAAATTTAAATTAAAAATTTATTTCGCCTCGTAGTCGTCAGCTCTGACAAGCGCGACCTGCTTTGCGCCCTCGACGTAATCGTCCGAGAAGTCCATGTTCTCCTTGCGCTCTTCAGTCACTGTAATTCCCGCGCAGATCATGTCAACTTTGCCGGTTGATACTGCCATGGGCAGAGCGTCAAAGTTCATATGTTCGATCACTAATTCTTTATCAAGCTTCTTTGCAATATACGCGCACATCTCGACGTCAATTCCGATGAAGCCGCTGCCGACTTTAAGCTCATACGGAGCGAAGCCTGCTTCAGTTCCGACAACGAGCTTGCCGCCTTTTGCGCCCTTGTTAAAGTCAATGCTCTCCGGCTTAATGCTCAAGCCCTCGCCGCTTAAAAACTGCCCGTAATATTTTTCAAATATTGCCGCAAGCGTGCCGTTGTTTTTCATCTCTTCAAGAATATTATTCACAGCATTAACGAGCTCTGTGTTGCCTTTCTTAAAGCCTATTGCATAACTCTCCTCGCTTAAAGGCTCGCTCATAATTGCAAGACCTTCGACTTCGCTCATAAATCTTCTGGCCGGCATCTCGTCCATGATAATTGCGCGAATTTTACCCTGTCTTAAAGCAGCGACCGCGTCAACATATTTTTCGTAAGTCGTTAATAATAAAGCTTTATTGTCGCCCAATAAATCCTCGGCTATATACTGGCCGGTCGTTCCGCGCTGTGCAGCAAGTCTCGATGTCTTTAACTGCTCGGTGCTCGTGAGCTTCGCCTCATCAGCAAAGCAAGCTCCCGCGCTCAAAGCTAACGCAAGCAAAAGCATAAACGCAAAAAACTTCTTCATGATAAATAAATCCCCCAAAATAAAAAATTTGAAATTTAAAAATAAACTAAAATTTAAAAATTATAAAAATTAAAATAAAATTTTATTAAGCTTAACGCATTATAGCATAAATCAAATTAAAATTGCTTTAAATTACTGCTGTGATTAAGCCATAAAAATTTTCACGCGTTTTAATTATTGACATGCTTGATTAAATTAATTTATATTTAACGCAAGCTTGATTAAAAATAATTTGAAATTATTTTAATTTTACATGATGTTCACGTCCTTCCCGGGTGCTTAATTAAAATTTAAATTTAAAATTAATAGAGGGGGAGTAAATTTATGAATAGCGTTGAGAAGATGACTGACTTAATGGCAAAGTTCATTGCTCACACAGCAAAGAAACTGCCTGACGACGTCATAGCGAAACTCGAGGAGCTGCGCTCGAAAGAGGACAGCCCTATGGCCAAGACGATTTACGACACGATGTTCAGAAATCAGGAGCTTGCGGTTAAATTAAACAGGCCGTCGTGTCAGGACACTGGAGTGCTGCAGTTCTGGGTGAAGTGCGGAACAAAATTCCCGCTGATTGATGATCTCGAGGCGTTATTAAAAGAGGCAGTAATTAAAGCGACGTTTGAAGCTCCGCTGCGTCATAACTCAGTCGAAACTTTTGACGAATATAATACGGGCAAGAACGTCGGCAAGGGAACGCCCACGGTATGGTGGGATATAGTTCCGCATTCGGACAAGTGCGAAATTTATACTTACATGGCCGGCGGCGGCTGCACTTTGCCCGGTCATGCAATGGTCTTAATGCCCGGCGAAGGCTACGAGGGCGTCGCTAAATTTGTTTTGGACAGAATGACAACTTACGGACTTAACGCCTGCCCGCCGCTTTTAGTAGGTGTAGGTGTTGCGACTTCTGTCGAGACGGCGGCCTTGCTCTCGAAAAAGGCTTTGATGAGGCCTATAGGCTCGCATAATCCGAACGAGAGAGCTGCGCAGATGGAGAAATTATTAGAGGACGGAATTAATGCAATAGGCCTTGGCCCTCAGGGAATGGGCGGCAAGTATTCGGTCATGGGCGTTAACATCGAGAACACTGCAAGGCATCCGTCGGCGATCGGCGTTGCTGTGAACGTCGGCTGCTGGAGCCACAGACGCGGCCATATTATATTTGACAAAGATTTAAACTATGAGATTACTTCGCACTCGGGGGTAAAGTTATAGAACACTATAACTTTTCACAAAATTATAATTTTATGAAAGGTAGGTGAAGACCGTTACAGATTTTTATAAATTGACTTGATTTTAATTTGGCTTCAGATTAAAGAGAACTGAATATTGCCGGTTGAATGAAGGAAAAATTAAAAGCGATAACCAAGTATATAGGTTTCGTCCGTAAAATATTCAACCTGTCAAGAGCTAATATTTATGTACCGATACGTTAGTCGGGGATTGAAGCCTTCGGAGCGTCACACCAAACGTGAGTAGCAGAACATCGCAAAAGCGGGCGCGATGAACAAGGAATGAAACATAAGGGTTAATTTATAACTTTTTGTAAGTTTTCTGTAACGGTGACGTTATAATGCTGGAAATTAAGGACGGAAAGAAAATTCTTGTTACGCCTGTTTCGGCTGAAGATTTAAAAGATATAAAGATCGGCGACATAGTTTATTTAACCGGCAGCTTGACGACTTGCCGCGACGTTGCGCATAGACGCGTGGTCGAAGAAGGACGCGAAATTCCCGTTGACGTTAGAAATAACGCGATACTTCACGCCGGCCCGATTATTCGTCCGCTTGAGAACGACAAATTCGAGATGGTCTCCGTCGGCCCTACTACTTCAATGCGCATGGAGAAATTTGAATATGATTTCGTTAAAATTACCGGCGTCAGAGTTATCGTCGGCAAGGGCGGAATGCGCGAGAACACGGCGAGAGCCTGCAAAGAGTTCGGAGCAATTCACTGTGTATTTCCGGCCGGAAACGCTGTCGTCGCAGCCGTTGAAGTCGAAGAGATCGAGAAGGCCGAGTGGCGCGACTTGGGAATGCCGGAGACGTTATGGAATTGTAGAGTAAAAGAGTTCGGGCCTCTTATCGTCTCTATCGACTCGCAGGGCAGAAATTATTTCGAAGAGAAGAAAGTCGAGTACAACGAGAATAAAGACAAGCAGCTTGAAGAAATTTACAAGCATGTGAGCTTTATTAAATAATTAATTAAAATTTTTTAAATTAAATTAATATTAATTTTTATTTAGAATTAAAATAGCCGGCCTGATATAATATAATTTCAAGTCGGCTATTATTCTAAATTCTAAATTTTACATCTACGAGCACCGAAGCTGTGAGACGGAGTAAACGAATGCGATGTTAAATCACGCAGTCATGTCAATAATTGCCGTCAAACTCGCTGGGAAACCCGCAACGCGGGCTGCTCGGTTTGTTACTCAGGGCAGCAGCCGCCCGAGCAGCCGGGGCAGCCTCCGCCGCAGCCGCAAGATTGCGAACCGGCCTGCCATGCGTTCACAACAGGCACAAATATATCTAAAATATCTTTCATGTCCTGACGGCAATGATCTAAATCATCAGGGCTTGCGTCAAGGCCAAGCTCTCTTAACGTCGCATCTAAATCTTCATAGCCGTCTAAAACTAACTGAACGACGTCACGCAGCATTACGCCTTTGCTCTCGCAAACGAAAGTATCAGCAGGAGCTTTAACCCATCTACCAGGGTCGCGGCCCCTGGAGCCGTTTATTTCATCAAGTTCTTCTTTCATTATTTACCTCGTTGACATCATAATACGCTTAAACTATATCATATTTTATCATAAGAGCATTATGCGGCGTAAATTACTCGCCCGCGCGGTCGTCAACTAAAATCTTTGTCAAGTTCGGATTAAACGACAGCGACACGCTCTCGCCCTCGGCAAAAATTTTCTTCTCATCCGGATTGTCTATCTGAACTAACACGTCGCCCAAGTCCGTATGAACCCATGACTCGACGCTGTTGCCAAGATAAATATTAGTCGTTACGATTCCGTCCTCGACTCCAGTGCCGGCCTCGCCGATTGACAGAGACTCCGGCCTCGCCATGACTAAAGCCTTATCACCCGGCTTTAAATCATTTGCCCAGCGCGGCGCTCTAAACACGCGGCCTTTAACTTCTACTTCACAGCCGCTGCCCTGCGAAGCCTGCTCGATGTTCTTGACAGCGCACGGGAAGAACGCGACTTTGCCGACGAAGCCCGCTACGAAAGTATTCGCAGGGTCACGATATATATCGCTCGGCGTACCGATCTGAGCAATGTGTCCGCCCTTCATGACGATAATTTTATCTGATAAGCTCATTGCTTCGATTCTGTCATGAGTGACGTAAACGGCCGTAATGCCTAAAGACTTTTGCAGCCGTCTTATCTCAACGCGCATCTGTTCGCGCAACAACGCGTCAAGGTTGCTCAACGGCTCGTCAAGCAACAACACGCTCGGCTCAACTATTAAAGACCTCGCGAGTGCGACGCGCTGCTGCTGGCCGCCTGACAATCTCGAGGGCGGACGCTTCGCCATTTGTCCAAGGCCTACCATGTCAAGAAACTTGCTGACTTTTAACGATATATCGCTCTCCGGAATTTTCCTAAGTCTCAGGCCGTAAGCGACGTTGTCAAAGACGTTCATGTGCGGGAACAAGCCGTAAGACTGGAAGACCATCGCCGTGTCGCGCTTGTTAGGCGGCGTGAACGTAACGTCCGTATCGCCGATCATAATCCGGCCTGAAGTCGGCTGCTCAAAGCCCGACAGCATTCTTAACACTGTCGTCTTGCCGCAGCCCGACGGCCCTAATAAAGTCACGAGTTCGCCCGGCTCGAGCCTGAACGAAACATTATCAACAGCTTTGACGTCCTGTCCCGACTGCGGGTCTTTAAATATTTTAACTATATTTTCAAGCGTTACCGATTTTGATTTATTCATGCTTTAATTTTGCTCCTTTCTTAAAATTAAATTATTAACATCAAGTCACGTTCTTCATTAAGTTCTCGTTTTCACGCACTAATAAGCGCATAATGCCGAACGCACCGAAGACGATTATAATTAACACGGTCGATAACACGCTGGCAAGTCCAAATCTTAAATTTTCTGAGAAATTATAAATTAAGACCGTCAAGTGATACCAACGCGCCGAGATTAAGAATATTACCGCGCTGACCGCCGTCATTGATCTTACAAAAGTATAAGACAAGCTCGACAAGAACGCAGGGCGAACTAACGGCAGAACTATGCTCTTGAACACTGTAGCAGCGTCCGCGCCTAAGTCAGTAGCAGCCTCTTCAATCGACGGATCAATTTGTCTTAATGACGCGATGCCGCCTTCAATTCCAACCGGCAATTCTCTAATCACGTAATTAATTATAATTATCGCCGCTGTTCCGACTAAAATTATCGGCGCGTGATTAAATGCTAAAATATAGCTTATACCGATTAAAGTTCCGGGCAACGCAAACGGCGTCATTAATAAAATCTCTAATAATCTCTTACCGTGGAATTTTTTACGGACGATTAACAGCGCGGCAATCATCGCGATAATTCCAGCGATCGGCGTCGCTATAGCAGCAAGCGTTACCGTGTCAAATAATGCGTCGCTTGAGCGCGTGATAGCCTCGTAAATATTTTCAAGGCTGAACGTGTAGTCAATGCCCCAGTTCTTGACGAAGCATCCGGCAAATATAGTTCCGTATAACGCGAGCAGGAATATTATTATAAAGAATATAAAGCCCGTGATTAATTTTTTCACAAGCGGGGTCGTAAGCTCCATAACGCGGCC
>JAFSNU010000232.1 GCA_017447325.1 Synergistaceae bacterium
AAAACACGAAAGGAGTTTTGTTATTTATGGCATTTATGGACAAAGATTTTTTGTTAAACACTGAAATTGCTAAAAAATTATATCACGAGACGGCGGAAAAGTGTCCGATTATCGACTATCATTGCCATATAAGCCCGAAAGAAATTTACGAGGACTTGCATTATGACAGCATCACTCAGGTCTGGCTCGGCGGAGATCATTACAAGTGGCGTTTGATGCGCTGCGCGGGCGTTCCGGAAGATTTTATAACTGGAAGTGCTGACCCGCACGATAAATTTTTAAAATGGGCTGAAGTTTTAGGCAGGGCGATCGGCAATCCGTTATATCACTGGTCGCATTTGGAGCTTCGTAAATTTTTTGACTATCAAGGCTTATTAAACGCGGACACGGCTGAAGAAGTCTGGGAGCTTTGCAATAAGAAATTAAAGCAGCCGGAGTTCGGAGTTCGCGGCTTGATTAAGCGCAGCAACGTTGAAGTTATCTGCACGACTGACGACCCGATTGATACTTTAGAGTGGCACGAGAAAATTGCAGCCGACGCAAGTTTTGATACGCTCGTGCTTCCGGCGTGGCGGCCTGATAAAGCAATGAATATAGAGAAGTCCGGCTGGCGCGATTATTTAGTTCAGCTTGAGCAGGCTTCCGGCATGCATATTAACTCGTTTAATGATTTGAAAAATGCGCTGCGTAATCGCATGGATTATTTTGCAGAGCATAAATGCAGCCTGAGCGATCATGCTTTAAATTATGTTATGTACGCTCCGGCGTATGACGACGAGATTGAAAATATTTTCTCGGCGAGGCTCGGCGGACAAATTCCTGACGAGAACGCACAGGCGAAATTTAAGACGGCGTTTATGACTTTCGCAGCCCGCGAGTATAAGAAGCGCGGCTGGGTAATGCAGATTCACTACGGCTGCCAGCGCGACAATAACGGCCCGATGTTTGATAAATTAGGACCTGACACCGGCTATGACTGCGTTGATAATTACGCTCCGTCAAGCCAGACGGCGAAATTTTTAGGCTCGCTCGAGAGCTTAGGCGATCTGCCTAAGACTATTTTATATAGCTTGAACACGAACGATAATCCGGCGATTGACACGATATGCGGCTGCTTCCAGGCGTCGTTGGGCGACGAGGCAAAGGGCGTCAGCAAAATTCAGCACGGCTCGGCTTGGTGGTTCAATGATCATTTGGACGGCATGACTGAGCAGTTAAAGTCTTTAGGAAATTTAGGCTACTTGGCCGGCTTTATCGGAATGCTCACGGACAGCCGGAGCTTCTTGAGCTATCCCAGACATGAATACTTTAGGCGCATAGTTTGCAGGCTGTTCGGCGAATTTGTCGAGCAGGGGCTTTATCCCGACGACTTAAAGACTTTGAGCCAGATTGTTCAAGATATTAGCTATAATAACGCGAAGAAATATTTTAATTTTAAATAAATATACTAAAAACACTTTTTAATTGCTCTTGCCTCCCCTGTAAGGTTGAGAGAGTACGGGCATGTACTCTCGAGGGATGAAAGACCTGAATGGTCTTGAATTCGCGCCCTGCAAGGGGCCTCGAAGAGGTCGGAGGGGTGAA
>JAFSNU010000233.1 GCA_017447325.1 Synergistaceae bacterium
CCGTCGCCTAAATAATCTTTAAGCTCGACATGATAGCGATTTTTCGCTTCGTTCTCGTCGGCCTGTCTAATCGCGCCCATCTCACGGACAACTAACGTCTCCGGCACGTCAAGCTTTGCGGCCTTAATAATTTTGTCCATGGCTCTGTTCTCGGCGTCCTCGTCGCACTCGTGCTTCATCTGTTCCTGCAAGCCCTCGGCTAACTTCGCCCTGAACGCGTCTTCTGTTTTAATTTCATTGCCCGGGCCGAAATATCTGTTAAATAAATCTTCGTTCAGCTCCGGCATGACGCTTTCAAATACCTGCTCGATCTTCATGATATAATGCACGCGCTTTCCGGCAATGCGTCTCTCAACATGATTAGCTTCGATATCAAAATCAGTCTCGACCGTCTCGCCTTTCGAATGTCCGATTAAAGCCTCGGCGACTTCGCGGCGCACTGTCTTGTCAGCTAAATCAATTTGATTATCGTTCGGTCCGATCTCTCCGTCCTCGCCCGGGACTTGAATAGTGAACTCTACGTTTACAACGTCGTCGGCCTGCACGGGACGCTCAACGGGATTTTTAGCGGCGAACCTGCGTCTAATGCTGTGAATTAAATCGTCAACAGCCCCGTCCGGAACTATAGCCTTTAACTTTTCAACTTCAATGCTCTCTATCTCCGGCAGCTCGACCTCGGGCATGACCTCGAAAGTCAATTCGCAGCTTATAACTTCGCCCTCGTGTATCGCGTCGACGTTCACTGACGGTGTGTCTATCGTGTCGAGTTCATAATCTTGTGTAATTTGCTTAATATTCTCCGGCAAAATTTTATCGAGTGCCTCGTTGTAAAGAGCGTCGCGGCCAAAACGCATTTCGAGAATCTTGCGCGGCGCGTGTCCTTTTCTGAAGCCCGGGATCTTTACTTCCTGAGACAGCTGCTTGACCGCCTTGTTAAGTCCGTCCGCAAATTCCTCCGGCGTGATCTCAAGCTTAATCTTCACAACATTCTTTTCCTGTCCCAGCAATTCTGTTTTCATTTCTGAAAAGCCCCTTTCAACAATTTTAATAATTTTAATAATTTTAATAAACGAAATTTTATTAATTGCGTTTATAATTTATTTTGTAACAACTTTATAATTATAAGCGATAAATTTAAATTTTTTGAATTTAAAATTCTTTGGGGGATTAATATTTAAATGCTTGAGTTAAAAGATATTTCGTTCAGGGTCAATGACGAGGACGGAAGCGTCCGCGAGATAATTCATGATCTAAACCTGAGCGTTGAGGACAAAAAGTTTCTGGTGATAACCGGCCCGAACGGCAGCGGCAAGTCAACGCTCGCTAAAATTATCGCCGGCATCGAGCAGCCTTCAAGCGGCAAAGTTTTATTTAATAATCAAGATATAACAGGCTTGAGCATCACAGAGCGCGCAAATTTGGGAATAGGCTTCGCGTTTCAGCAGCCCGTTAAATTTAAAGGCATTAAAGTTATAGATTTATTAAGGCTCGCAGCTCACGAAAATCTTTCGATTAATCAAGCCTGCGATTATTTGTCTGAAGTCGGCTTATGCGCAAAAGATTACGTTAATCGAGAAGTCAACGCGTCGCTCTCAGGCGGAGAGTTAAAGCGCATTGAAATCGCGACTGTGTTAGCAAAGCAAAGCAAATTGACTTTATTCGACGAGCCCGAGGCCGGCATTGACTTGTGGAGCTTTCAGAATTTAATTAAAATTTTCGAAGAGATGCGCAAGAATATTCAAGACAGTTCGATTATAATTATTTCGCATCAGGAGCGAATTTTAAATATAGCTGACAATATAGCAGTGATGGCCGGCGGAGTTATAACGAAGCACGGAACGCGCGAAGAAATTCTGCCTGACTTAGTCGGAACAAGCGCAGCCGTCAGTCAGTGCTATAGATTTAAAAATTAAATTAACTTAAATTAAATTTTAGGTGAGTAAAGCAGGAGCGAGAATAAAGATAATAAGCAAGTTGTAAATCTTGACGAGATTCAAAAGCGTTTAA
>JAFSNU010000234.1 GCA_017447325.1 Synergistaceae bacterium
CGTGTAGTCAATGCCCCAGTTCTTGACGAAGCATCCGGCAAATATAGTTCCGTATAACGCGAGCAGGAATATTATTATAAAGAATATAAAGCCCGTGATTAATTTTTTCACAAGCGGGGTCGTAAGCTCCATAACGCGGCCGGACGGCTTGCCCGTTACAGTCACGTATGATTTACGCGCTACCCAGAATCTCTGCACTAAAAACGCCGTGAGCGTCGGCAGCAATAATAATATAGACAACGCCGCGCCGTGGCCTAATCTATTCATGCCCGTGACTTCGATATAAGACTCAAGCGATAAAACTTTCAAATCTCCGGCTAATAACAACGGATTTGCGAAGTCAGCGAGCGAAGTTGTAAAAACTAAAAGCCATGAGCTTAATAATCCGGGCACGCTTAACGGCAGCGTCACGCTCGTAAACGTCTTCCAGCGTCCGGCCGAAAGATTTAACGCGGCCTCTTCATAAGTCGAGTCTATTGCCTGCAAAACGCCGCTTAAAGTTAAAAACGCTATCGGGAACATTCCCATCGTTTGCACTAACACAAGGCCCGGCAGGCCGTAAATCGTGAACCATGAGCTGCCCGTCATGCCCAAAAATCTCGTGACAAGTCCGTTATTGCCAAATAATAATATTATAGATAAAGTTAATGAGAAAGGCGGCGAGATAACCGGCAGCACGCCCATCGTCGAGATTATTTTTTTAAATTTAATATTAGTTCTCGTGCAGGCGAACGCGAATAAAAATCCAACGAACGTTGACACCGTCGCCGTCCAGCAGCCGAGCTTCAAGCTGCCCCACAAGGCCGACATATAGCCCTCAGAATTTAAAATTTGCTTCCAGATCGCAAGCGAGAATTTGCCGTTCTCCAAGAATGAAAGTCTAAGAGCTTCAAACAGCGGATAAGCGACGAAGATTAACGCCATTATAAACAAGCCCGCAAGCGCAAAGCCGACTATCGGATCGCGGCTCAGCATTATCTGCCAGATCACGACTGCAAATAATGCGAACGCAACTCCGAATAAAGTTAATAACATATTCACAAAGCCCGTCTCTGCCGAATTGTCAAATGCGAAGACAAGCACGCCGTCGATGTCATGAGTTTTGGAATTTAAAGCCGGCGCGAAAAATAACGCGTGTTCAGTCAAGCTCTGCGAGTTTTGCCCGCTTAACGTCCAAGTATTTACACTTCTGTAAATTTCTTCGTATGCTGCATTGTCAAAGCCCTTTACAAATTCGGGATTTGATTTGTTAGCTTTGATTAACGCCGCGAGTTCAGCGTCGCCCGTCGCATCGATCTCAGAATTTGCGTCCGGAATGTCTTTAATAAACGCGAGCTTGTAATCCTTCTTTGTCTCCTCGTCAAGACGCTTCAGCCAGCCGTCTAATAACTCCGGTTCGGCGGGGTAGCCTGCCGCGATAGTCTCGACCGTGCGTCTCTGTCCGTCTCTTGACTGTTTAAAGAATTCGCCGCGCACGCTGCTAAATATCCAGTAGCCCACGGCGACGACAAACAGCATCGTCAAAATAAAATTTAACGCGGATTTTCTATTCATACATAAGCTCCTTTCATCTAAAATAAATTAAATTAAAAATTTTCAATAAAAATCCCCTGCACTTAAAATTTTTTAAATTTAAAATTTAAATGCAGGGGACTAATAATATTTTATAAATTACTTTTCAGGCGCAGTTGTGATCTCCTGATTCCAACGAGCCAATAAACGCTCCTTGTTCGCAGCGTCCCACTGGTCGTCCTGATTGACTAAATTCATTTTGTCTAACGAGAAACCGGTATTAACAGGGCTTGCAAGCTTTGACAGCGGGATTACATACCATTTTGCAATAATATCCATTGCCTTCTGGCCAAGCACCCAGTCATAAAGTTTCTTTGCATTAAGCGGGTCGGGGCCGCCCTTTAAAATTGACATTGAAGCGGTCTCGAAGCCGGTGCCGTCCTCCGGAATTGCGATCTCGATCGGCGCGCCCTCGACCTTTAATTTAATCTGGTCATGCAAATAGCCGATAGCAACCGGAATTTCACCGATAGCGCAGCTCTTGCCCGGGGCTGAGCCTGAACGCGTGAACTGCTCGACAGATTTAGCAAGCTGCTTGAAATATTCAAACGCTTTGTCCTCGTCGCCGCCGTTGATGCGAATGATCGTCGTCATCATGTTATAGGCAGTACCGGACGTGCTGGGGTGTGCAACGCGGACTTTCTTTGCGTACTCCGGCTGGATAATCTGCGCCCAGCTCTTAGGAAGCTCGAGGCCTAACTCTTTGGCAACGTTGGTGTTAATGCAGAACGCGATCGGGCCGACGTAAAGTCCCGTCCAATAATTTTCGGGGTCTCTGTAGCGTTCGGGAATGCTGTTAGCTACGCGTGAGCGATAAGGCGTTGACAAGCCGCGAAGCTTTGCCTCAATATGCTGAGTACCTACGCCGCCGACCCAGATTGACGCCTGGGGATTTGCGCGTTCAGCCTCTAATCTTGCGATTGCCTCGCCGCCTGAAAGTCTTACCCATTCGACTTTAATGCCCGTCTCCTTCTCGAACTCGTCGAACAAGGCCTTGGCCAGCGGCTCTTCCATGGTCGTATATGCCTTGACCACTTCGGCAGCCTGTGCGCATGACGCAAGAGCTAAAACCAATAAAGCGATTACAACAAACTTCTTCATGATGCTAAAACCGCCCTTTCAAGTTTTAAAATTAAATTAAAAATATTTTATCAAGTTTATTATTAAATTAAATCAGCATAATTTATTATATATATGCAAAATATTTTTAGTATTGCGCTAAAAATGCTTGAAAGCGAGCATAAAAATTTTTAAAACGTGATAAAATATTTTTTTATTTAAATTAAGCGAGGTGTTTTAATTATGACTTTCGAGTTGAGCGAGAGATTAAAGCAAATGGCTCCGTCAGCCACAATGGCGATGGCGGCCAAGGCAAAAGAATTAAAAGCTCAGGGACGTTCTATAATTTCATTCACGGCTGGAGAACCGAACTTCAACACGCCCGACGCTGCGAAGAGATACGCTGTCAAAGCTTTAGACGAAAATTTTACGCATTACACTGTGACGGCAGGAGCTATTGAATTAAGGGAAGCAATAGCAAATTATTATTTAAATCATTTCGATTTAAAATATAATGCTAATAAAGAAATTATAACGGGCACGGGCGCGAAGCAGTTATTATTCGAGGCGATGGGCTGCTTGGTAAATCCCGGCGACGAAGTTATATTATTTGCGCCTGCATGGGTGAGCTACTACGAGCAGATAAAATTATTCGGCGGCGTTCCAGTCGTGATTGACACTGAAGCCGATAATTATATTCCGAATCCTGACAAGCTCGAGCAAGCTATTAATAACAAAACTAAAATTATAATTTTAAATAATCCGAACAACCCGACCGGCGCGGTGTATCCGCATGAAGTTTTAGAGAAGATAGCGCGTATAGCTTTAAAGCATAATTTAATTATTATTAACGATGAGATATACGAGCGTTTAATTTACGGTGTAAATTATTTGCCGCATATATTAAAGCTTGTGCCGGAAGCCCGTGATTTAGTTTTGAATATTAACGGCGTGAGCAAGAGCTACGCGATGACTGGCTGGCGTCTGGGCTACGCTTTAGGCTGCGAGAAAATTATTAAAGCGCTTAACGCCTTGCAGGGACATTTAACGTCGAACACAAGCTCGATAACTCAATGGGCAGCTCTTGGCGCGTTGAGCGAGCCGGAGGTCGAGCCGCAGGTCGAGGCAATGCGCGTTGAATTTTCAAAACGCCGCGACTTGGCCGTGAAATTATTAAACGAAATTCCTGATTTAAAATTTGCCGAGCCGAAGGGTGCGTTCTATATCTTTATAGATATAAATAATTTCTTAAACAAAAAACTTGCGAACGGAAAAATTTATCAGGACGACGTAACTTTCTGCAACGATATATTAGAAGAGAAAGGCTTAGGTCTTGTCCCGGGCAGCGCGTTTTTGAGCGCAAATCATGTTAGAATTTCTTACTCGTGTTCTGAAGACGATATTATCGAGGGCATGAAGAGGCTGAAAGAATTTTTAGCGTAAGTTTTAGATTTTTGTTGTATAATATGGGTACAGCGCGAAAGGGAGACGCTGTACCGTAACATAAAGATTTCACCGGTTACCTAAAAAACTGTCCCATAATGTGACCAGCATTATGATAAGGTTCAGAAGATAGTAGACAACAGCGGCGAGGGTTTTTAATAGATTGTCCCGCCGCTGCTTCTTTCCGGCTTTCTTCTTGCTTTTACCCAAGATTATCACCTTCTTCCCACAGAGCGGACTCTCCGTTTCGTCCTGGTAAGCCCTGTTCCTACCCCGGAGCCCTTCCTCATGAAATATATTTTAACACAAGGAATTTTTAGCGTGATAAATTTTTACGTGATATAATAATCAAACAAGCCGTTCGGGCGAGGTCGAACGAACTTGTTAAACTAAAGGCCGCCAAGTTTGGGGTTCGCCTACCCCGCCTCGAGCAAAGCCCTTAGCGAATCAACGAACACAGATGACGTAAGTTTTTGGAATTTTGTTGTATAATAGGGACAGCGTGGAGAGGAGCTGTGACCCTATCGGGAATCTGGAACTCCCGGTTTAGCGCATCAGCTCATTCCATAGTTTGAGGATTTGAAGTACTACGAGAACAAACTGGGCTAACAGAAAGACGGCAGCGGCGATCGACTTTATCGTGGGGAAAAAGTTTCGCCGCTGTTTCTTTTTGGAGTTCTTGCGTTTCGCCAAAACGAACACCTCCATTCAACAGAGCGGACTCCCAGTAAGTAAGCCTCTGTAATCTTACCCGAGCCTCTCCTGACAAATATTTTAACACAAACTAAATAAGGCGGAGCCGCCGCGCCCCGCCTTGTGATTTTAATTTTAAATTTTAAATTTATTTCAGCTCCAACTTAAACGCCGGGAATTTATAATTATTAATATAATATTCTTCGCTGCACGGCATGAAGTGTCCCGTCTCTTTTAAATTACTCTTTAAAATATTTTCAAGCTGATTAAAATTTAAATTATTAGAGCCTAACGCGCCAATAACTGCATTAAGCGCAAGAGCTCCGCCGGTCTCGAGCGTCACCGTCTCCGCGCGGATCATGTCGGCCTTGATCTGATTCCATAAAGCGTCGCGGCTTCCGCCCTCTGTGATTATAATTTTATTAACCGGCGTTCCCGAGGCTCGGCATCTATCCGCAATCTCGCCGTACTCTCCCGCTATAGCTTCAAGTACAGCACGCCATAACACAAACTGATTTGTATTTAAATCTAAATTCAAGAAACAGCCGCGCACGTTCTCATGACCTGAGCCGACAGGTCCGCCAGTCAGCCACGGCAAAAATCTTACGCCGTTAGAGCCCGCCGGAATTTTATTGTCGATAATTCCTTGCGTTAAATATTTATAATAATTATCGTCGTTCGCCTTGTCGCAAATATTATCCCTGAACCATCTTAAAGCAAGGCCGCCGGTGCGCACAAAGCCCCAATAAAAATAAGTGTTAGGCAGCGTGCCTGAGTTAAAAATTAAATTATTGCCCTTCCTGCTCAAGCCCGGGACGATGCCGCTTGTCGAAATGCAGAACATCGAGCAAGTTCCGGCAACGTCAACAGCATGGCCGGCCTCGAAAACTCCGCAGGCTAAAAGCGACTGCATCGTGTCGCCCGCTCCCGCGCAAACGTCTATTCCCGCAGGCAAGCCCGTTAAACTTTCAAGTTCTTTGCTCGTCTTGCCGATTACATCCCAAGGCTTTAAAATTTTCGGCATTAAAGCTTTATTAATATTTAAAATTTCAAGCTGCTTGTCCGACCAGACTTTATTAATCACATCATAGCCCAAGCCCCAGCCGCTCATTGCTCCGTGATCGATAAACGCGTCTTGAGCTTTAAGCCCCGCGAGCTTCATTAAAATATACGGCGCGTTGTGCATGAATTTATAAATATTTTTATCGCTATAATTTTTTAGCAGCCACCGCGCGTGCATTGCAGGAAATAAACATAACGGCTCGGGGTTGCCCGTCTCTTCCGCCCAAATTTCCAAATTTTTGCTTGCAAGGCTTAAAGCGTCGTCCTGAGTTCGAGAATCTAAATAATTTATATAGGGCGTGACAGGCTCGCCGTCCTCGTTAATTCCGGCTATTCCGCAGATAATTCCGTCGCCCATTACGGCCTTAATTAAACTTAAATCAAAATTTTTTGACTTTAAAATTTTAACGCACTCGGCTATGCCCTTAACTGCAAGCTCGTAATACTCGTTAATATTCATCTCAACCCATCCGGCTTGAGGATAGAATAAATGCGTAGGGTTGGCAGTCTTGGCCAAGCACTCGCCGTTTAAATTATAAATTCCGACTTTTACGCTCTGAGTTCCCGCGTCAAAGCAAACATAAGCATTATTATTAACGCTCATAATTTTTTATTAAATCTCCAATCTTAAAATTTAAATTTACAAAACTTCAAGCAATACTCTTACAAAAAATATGCCTAATACTATTATCATAACAGGCCGTACAATTTTTGCGCCGCCCTTTTCAAACGAACGCGAGCCGATATAATTTCCGGCTATATTAAACGCTCCGGCGATCAAGCCCGGGATAATTAAAACTTTGCCGTTGAGAAAAAACACTGTCAAAGCCGCATAGTTGCTCGCAAGATTTATTACTTTAGTAATTCCGTTGGCCTGAGTTAATTTTAAATGCGCAATGCTCGTTAATAATAACAATAAAAACGTGCCTGTACCCGGGCCGTAAAATCCGTCATACGCGCCTATCGCAAAAGCTATGATCATGCTTAATATTAAAGTCTTAAAATTGCTGAACGGCTCGCGGTCTTCTCTGAACGCTTTGTCTTTAAGCACATAAAACGCGGTCGGCGGAATTATTATCAGCATTATGATTTTAAAAGCGTACTCGTTGATGCTTAACGCAAAACGCGTGCCGAACTGTGAGCCGATTAACGAGCAGACAGCGCACGCGATTGCAATTTTAAAATTAATATAGCCGTCGAGAGCATAACGCGCGGTCGCTAAAGTCGTTCCCATGCTTGAGCTTAATTTGTTAGTGCCAAGTGCCATATGAACGGAGAAGCCCGCGAACATGTAAGCAGGCAGCGATAAAAATCCTCCGCCTCCGGCTATCGCGTCGATAACTCCGGCTAAAAAAACTAACGGGCAAATTATAAATAAAGAATAAAAATTAAAGTCAGTCATATTCTTAATTATTATTAAAAATTATTATTAAAAATTTTAAAAATTAAAATTATAAATAATTTAAAATTATATTCGCTAAGAACACCGCGCACCAGCTGCCGATTGCATAGCCCCAAACTCCGACCAACATTGCGGGCAGCACTAAGCTGTGCCAGCCTTTGGAAATTGCCATTGCCGCCGCCGTGGTCGGGCCGCCGGTTGTCGCGTTGCACGCTATTAAAATTTCCTCAAGATTTAAATTAAACAGCTTGCCTAAAATTAAGCTGACTAAAATATTTATTAGGACTGTGAACGTGCAGAATACAAATAACATTGGGCTTTCAGTCAAGACAGCTTTTAACGAAGCCGGTGCGCCGATCACGACAAAGAAAATATAAATTAACAGCGTGCCTATTTCCTGCGAGCCGTGCGCGTTCTCAAAAAATTTTGGAAATAAGCTCACGCATAATACTGTTAAAGTAGTTACGATTAAATATTTGCTGCCTAAAATATCCCGCGCGAACTGCGGCAAGGCTTGACTTGCATTAAAAAATTCCGCGATCTTTACAGACAAGGCCGTCAAAATTAATCCGGCGGCTAAAACTTTCGCGATGTCTAAAAGCGATATATCATGACGGCGCCAGTACGCCGCGACCTGCATCTCTCCTTCAGCTGCTTTATCTTGATTAAGTTCTTCATCTTTAGAATTAAAATTAAATAAGCTTTTATAATGAGATTTAAAAAATTTTAAGCTCGGGATAGTTAATAAGATAAAGAAGCATATCGTCATATTAAAATTGTCTGCTACTATGCCGGCATTAATGACGTTCTGCGACGTATTAAACTGCGCGGCCATTGCGACGTAATTTACAGTTCCGCCGATATAAGTTCCCGTTATCATCGCCGCGACTTTGTGAGGCTCGGGCAAAAATTTTATAAATATTAAAAGGCCTAATATCACGCCGATTATAGTTCCCAGAGCTGAGATATGAAAGGCTAAGAAAGTCCGTCCGCTCTCGAGCCAAATTTTTTTAATGTCAGCTTTAAATAACATAATCGGCACGGCTAATAAAACAACATAGCTCCATACTGTGTCGTAAACGGGGCTGTCGGTCGGAATAATATTTAAATTTGCCAGCAGCATTGCGCCGAGCAAAGAAATTATTACGCCGCTTGCCTGAGCCGCCCATTTGTAATTTTGTTCGAGCCAAATGCTCACTGCCGCCCATGCTGTTATCACAGCCCAGAGCGACCAAGTGTCGTCAGAAGAAATTAAAGTATTCACGTGTAACACATCCCTAATAAAATTTAATTAAATTTAATTATAACGCGCGTTATTTATAAAAGTTTAGCGCATTATGATAAAATTAATTTAAATAAATTTTAATAAATTTTTCTGGAGGAATTTTTTCATGGCACAGGTAGCAGACACTACAGATTTTTATGTAGGCTTGAAGTTTAGATGGCAGGACGGCATCTGGGAGATAGTCGAGTACGATCATCATAAAATGGGACGCGGCGGCGCGGTTGTGCGCACAAAACTCCGCAACGTTGAGACAGGTTCGATAGTTGAAAATTCGTTCAAGCCCGGCGAAAAATTTGAGCGCATTATTTACGAAGAGAAGCCCGCGCAGTACAGCTACAAAGACGGCGACGATTATGTTTTTATGGATCTCGCGACGTATGATCAGATGACTTTATCGCCGCAAGTTTTAGGCGACGCTGCGAAATATTTAGTTGATAATTTAGAAATTAATCTTGAAGTCTTTGAGGGCAAGATCATGGGCATCGAGCTGCCGAAGAGCGTTACGTTAAAAGTCGTTGAGACCGCACCGAGCTTCAAGGGCGACACTGTCTCCGGCGGCGGCAAGCCCGCGACTTTGGAGACCGGCCTTGTTGTGACTGTCCCTGTGTTTATTGAACCCGGCGAGGACATAGTAGTAGATACCCGCACCGGAAATTATTTAGAGCGCGCGAAGAAGTAATTAAATTTTAAATTTTAAAATTTTTATTAAAGGAGTGAGCCGCTATGCCTGAGCCTGATGAGAATAATAATAATTTAGATGTTGATTCAGACGGGATTATTAATATATCTGAAGACGTTATAGTTGAGCTTGTCCGCAAGACTATACAGGGCATAGCGCACATTCAGACTGCGGCAAAATTATCGTCGAAGTTCGGACTTGGACGCAAGGGCGGCGACGGGATAAAAGTCTCGGTTGAGAAAGAGAAGGGCGAGGGCGGCGCGAGAGTTTTAGTGATTGACGTTTATGTTTTAGTAAAGTATGGCCGCCGCATCCCTGACTTAGCCTGGGACGTTCAGGAGAAAATTAAATTAAATCTTGAGCGTTACACGGGCTACAGCGTCAAAGCCGTTAATGTTAATGTTCAAGGAATTTATATAGACGAGCAGCAGCAGACTGAAGATTTAAGTCTTGACAGCAGCGGCGAGGCGAGTTCTTAGTTCTTAGTTCTTGAAGGAGTGAATAAATCATGTATTTTTTGTGGCAGCGCACGCCTTATGGAACTTTACGAATTTCATACGGAGGAATATGTGATTTTATAAAAAGTTTTGCCGGATTTTTGCCTCGGGCTTCGCGTTACAAAATTATTCTGCACGGCTTGGCATTGAGCAAGTCACAGGAGCAAAACGACGCGGAGCTTACGGTGCTTGTCTCGTCCGTTTTAGATTTAAGCAATGATATTGGCTACGAGGAGACTGAAAGCGATTTTGAACGTCAGGCTTTAAAATTATTTCCGCCTCTGGGCATTAGGCCTAATATAGTTTGGTTCAGCCGCGCCAATCCCGGGACTGAATGGTTAGAAACGCGCTGGACTGCTTTAGCAAGTCCGTGGCTTTGGCTTGTGCTTGCGTCCTGCGCTGCGCTTGCCGTTTATTCAGGATTAGATACTTTATTTTGGACGGCGTTCTGGGGACTTGCCGCGTGGTTCACAGTGAGATTAATAAAATTTTTGACGAAAGAGAGCGTGCAGGGCCGGCGAATTTTCTCCGTGCCGGAGACTTTGCATCACTCGCAGTAAATTTTTATTATTAAATAAAGCTTGCAAGAAATAATAAATAATAAATAACTTCAATAACAACAGGTGTGAGAATTATAAATAATAATAATAAAGCTAAGAATAAGAAAATTAAGCCGGAGTATAAAAATCGTCACAAGGCCCGCGAGCTTGCCGTGCAGTTTTTATACTCGCTTGATAATAATTTAAAAATTAATAACGATTTTGAAAAATCTTTTGAGTTATTTTTTGATTTAGTAGCTTACGAGGAAATTACTATAACTGACGAAGCTATGATTAGCGAAATTAAAGATTATTGCAAATATTTAGCTCAGGGAACTTGGAATGCTAAATATAAAATAGATGAAATTTTACTGCGCGCTGTCACAGGCTGGCGGCCTGACAGCATGAACGCGGTGGACTTGGCGATTTTGCGTTTAGCTGTATTCGAAAGTTTTTTAGATAATAAGCTTGACTTTAAAGCTGCGATAAGCGAGGCCAAGAGCATTGCGCAGGTGTTCGGAGCGGATAGGTCGCCGAGATTTATTCACGGAGTTTTAGCTAAAATTTCTGAATATTTAACTAACGAGCGGGGCGAATTAGAAAATCATGAATGATAATAATAAAATGCTTCAGGCTGTCGCGTGGGACGACGAGACGCAGGCCGTTATATTATTAGATCAAAGGGCATTGCCTGATACTGAAAAATATATCGCGTGTCAGAGCGTTGAACAGGTCGCAAATTGCATTGAGAACATGACCGTGCGCGGAGCTCCGGCGATAGGCATTACGGCGGCGTACGGAATTGCGCTCGCGGCTTTAAATTCTGATAGATTAGAAATAACAGATAATAATTATAAATTAAAAATTATAAATCAAGCCTTCGAGAGATTAGCTAAAACTCGTCCGACGGCTGTAAATTTATTCACGGCTCTTGAAAGAATGCGGGCGTGCTTTGAGAATAATAAAGAAAATTTAAAATTAAATAATTTATTATTAGAAGAAGCAAAAATAATTCATGATGAAGATATTGCGAATAATAAGCGCATGGGCGAGTTCGGAGCAAAATTATTGCCTGACGACGCAGTTATATTAACGCACTGCAACGCAGGCGCGATTGCGACCGGCGGACACGGCACGGCTTTAGGCGTGTTGCGCAGCGCACGCGAGGCCGGCAAGAAAATTAAAGTTTATGCTGACGAGACGAGGCCTTTGTTTCAAGGCGCGAGATTGACGGCTTGGGAATTAGCGCGTGATAATTTCGACGTTACTTTAATTACTGACAGCATGGCAGGAGCGTTAATGAAGAGTAAGAAAATAAGCGCGGTGATAGTCGGGGCGGACAGAATTGCGAAGAACGGCGACACTGCGAATAAAATCGGGACGTACGGCTTGTCTGTAATAGCTAAAGCTCACGGCGTGCCGTTTTATATTGCCGCGCCTTTCACAACGCTTGACTTTAAAGCCGAGAGCGGAGCTGATATTCCGATTGAAGAGCGTTCTGAAAGCGAGATGCGGATTTTAGTTAATAATCAGCATGTGCCGGACAGCGTGAAAGTTTGGAATCCCGCGTTTGACGTCACGCCCAGCGAAAATATCACGGCAATAATCACAGAAAGGGGCGTATTCTTCCCGCCGTTTAAATTTGAAAATTAAAATTAAAATTAAAAATTAATTAAAGCTCTAAAATAAATTTAAGGAGGCTTTATTATGTACTCAAAAAAGTTATGGCTTTTGGTTCTGGCCGCGTTGTTTGTTGCAGCTTTAGGCTTCGCAGCTCATGCTGACGAGGCAGGTAACAGCGCGGTTGACACGTCGAAACTTGAGAGCGCGATTAACTCAGCCGCTAATATCTCGGCGAGAGAAGCGGAATTGGCGAAGCGCGAGGCGGAGTTAGGCAAACGCGAGGTTGAACTTGTGCGCAAGGCCCGCGAGCTTAACGGAACGTCGGGCGTTTTAGTCGGACGTGAAACGCAGCTTGCAAAGCGCGAACTTGAGATCACGGCGCGTGAAGCTGATTTAGCAAGGCGTGAAGCAGATCTTGCGAGAAAGGCAAGCGAACTTCCGGACGCAAGTGCGGCGATCTCACAGCGCGAGGCGGAGTTAAGCAAGCGTGAAGAGGCTTTAGCAGCACGCGAGGCTGAATTATTAAAGACCAGCGACGCAAAGAAGATAACTGACAACTTTGCGCAGCGCGAGCAGGATTTGATTAAGCGCGAGGAAGCTCAGGCCAAGCGCGAGGCCGAGGCGAACAGGCTCGATGATTTAGCTAAAAAATTAGCTGAACGCGAGGCTAAATTATCTGAGAGCGAGAAAGAATTTGCCGACAAAGAGAGCGCTTTAAATGCAAGGGCAAAAGAGCTTGACGAACTCGAGGCAAAAGTAAATTCTCATGCGGACGAGCTTAATAATC
>JAFSNU010000235.1 GCA_017447325.1 Synergistaceae bacterium
ACTGGGGCATTCAGGGCTGGCCCGGCGGCATGATTTCAGCCGGAGTCGGCGGCAGTATAACAGGCGAAGGCGCAGATTTATTAATCATAGATGACCCGATTAAGAACAGGCAAGAAGCCGAGTCGACTACTTACCGCGAAAATTTATGGAGTGAGTGGCAGGATACTTTGATGTCGCGCTTGCACCCGGGCGGGCGCGTTGTAATAATTATGACACGCTGGCATGAAGATGATTTAGCGGGAAGATTAATCGAGCAGGACACGCAGCATAAATGGCGCGTGATTAATATGCCGGCCTTAGCTGAGAGCGGCGTTGAAGATATATTAGGGCGTGAGCCTGGCGAAGCGTTATGGCCTGAGCATGGCTTTGACGAAGAGTGGGCGCATAACACTAAATTTATTCAGGGTTCGCGGACGTGGGAGAGCTTGTATCAAGGACGGCCAAGGCCGCAGGACGGCGGATTATTTAAAGCGTCTATGTTTAGAAAATTTAAAGTTTTAAATAATTGCTATAGATTATTGACACCTGAGGGTGAAAAAATTTACGAGATAAATAAATGCAAAATATTTCAGACCTGCGACGTCGCGGGCAGTAAAAAAAGCAGCGCAGATTATTTTGTGCTGGGAACTTTTGCGCTGACGCCTAACGGTGAGATATTAGTGCTTGATATATTCAGAGAGAGGTTAGAAGGGCCGGATCAGCCAGAGTTAATACGCCGCAAATTTCATGAGTATAAGCCGTTTTTAATAGGAGTTGAGGCGGCGAACATGGGCTTGACTTTGTATCAACAGACTGTGAGAGACGGGCTGCCGATTTTGAAGTTAAGGCCTGACGCTGATAAATACACGCGTGCACTTCCGGCCGCCGCGAGATACGAAGCCGGAGCTGTGTATCACTTGGCTGGAGCTCATTGGCTTAATGAATTAGAGAGCGAGTTAATGTCCTTTCCGAATGGGCAGCATGACGACCAAGTTGACGTTATAGCTTACGCGGCATATTTGCAGGCTTGGGGATATTTAAAGCGCAATTCTTTCGAGCCGAGCCGAGTGCTTGTATTTTAATTTTAATTTTAAATTTATTAATAAAGATTTAGGACGCGGCGCGACTTGCAAGCGCGAGAGCGGCGGCGGGACATTTTCTGCCTTTTTCTTCCCGTCAAAACTCGCCCGCGTCTTTTTGAATTTAGAAAATTAAAGGCAGAAAAATTTTAAAGAAAGAGGCATGGAGCATGAACGAAGCAGTAATTTTAAATCAAAATAATTTACCTGCAAAACTTGAAGATTTAACTAAATTTGTATTAATAGGCCGAGAGAAGCTTGTTGCAGTTCGCGCTGAGATTAGAGCAATAGACAAAGTTGGATTAGCGCAAGAAGTCAGAAAGCAAAAGCTCGAAGAGGCGCAGTTTATAAGCGAGGCAGTGCTTGATGCTGAAGTTAGAATAGGTGAGCTTATGCAAGCTGTATCAAAGGCGGCTGGCGGCGATAGGCGGAGTGGAAATTTCAAAATCGACAGCGGTGTCGATTTTGAAAAATTTAAATCAGAGCCGGAAGAGTTAAAGTTAGAGAGTGAGGTTAAGAATGCTGAGGCAGAAGAGATAC
>JAFSNU010000236.1 GCA_017447325.1 Synergistaceae bacterium
GGCGTAACGTTCTCTCCTTTATGTATAAATAAATATAATAGATATAGATATGAGATTTAGCAATAAGAATAATGAGTTAGACATGCTGCACGGGTCGCTCGCGGACAAGATTTTATTGTTCGCTATGCCCTTGGCGGCGAGCATGATTTTGCAGCAGATATTTAATTCGGCTGATATTGCGGTCATCGGCAGATTTGAAAGCGCACAGGCTTTAGCGGCTGTGGGCAGCAACGGCCCGACGATTAATTTGTTCGTGAATTTATTTGTCGGAATGTCGTTAGGCGCAAATGTATTATCGGCGAGTTTTATCGGACGCAACGAGAAGGACAGAATTTGCGAAGTCGTAAATACTTCGATGACACTGGCTTTAATAAGCGGATTAGTTTTGTTAATAATCGGCGTCGCAACTGCAGTGCCTTTATTAGTCTTCATGAACACGCCTTCGGACGTAATGGACTTGGCCGTTTTATATTTAAGATTATATTTTCTTGGAATGCCGTTTATCATGATTTATAACTTCGGCGCGGCAATTTTGAGAAGCAAGGGCGACAGCAGGCGGCCTTTGTTTTGCTTGACTTTATCGGGAATTATTAACGTGATTTTAAACTTAATATTTGTAATAGTCTTTAAAATGGGCGTCGCGGGCGTTGCGATTGCTACGGCAATTTCAAACGGCGTGAGCGCAATTATGATATTAAGATATTTAGCCGGCGAGCGCGAGCCGTTTAAATTCACGTTTAAATCATGGCTTAAAGCTAAAATTAAATTAAATAAAAATCATTTAATCATGATATTAAAGATAGGGCTACCGGCCGGAGTGCAGGGAATGCTGTTTTCTATCTCTAATATCTGCATTCAGCAGGCTATAAATATATTCGGGGCGTACGCTTCAGCCGGTTCTGCCGCTGCAATGGGCTTTGACTTTCTCACTTTCTATTTTGTCAACGCGTTTACTCAGGCTGCCGTGACGTTCACAAGCCAAAACTACGCCGCCGGAGATATTGCGAGATGCAAGCGCGTTTATAATTTAAGCATGTTATTAAGCGTCGGCTTCACGGCCTTAGCTTGCATAATCTGCTATATATTCAGATATGAATTAATCGGCTTCTTCACGGACAATCAAGAGGCATTAGAGCACGGCGTTATTCGCATGGTTCACGCTGTATTATTTATTTGGATGTGCAACTTGTACGAGATAACCGGCGGAGCTATGCGCGGCATGGGCTGGTCTGTCTTGCCGGCGGTGTTAATCTTGCTGGGATGCTGTGCGTTCAGGCTAATTTGGGTCTATGCGCTGCCGTTCATGTGGCTTGGGGACTTCGCGAGCTTGATGAATATCTATCCATATTCATGGATTATAACAAGCTGCATGGCCTTATCAAGCTATTATCTCTACGTCAGGCCTCGGGCGTTTCGAAAGTTAAAGATTTTAAAATAATAAAAAATAAGCTTGAGAGCGTGATTTTTATAAAAATTTTGCTCGCAAGCTTAAATTTTAAAATTTAAAATTTATTTCACAGCATTTAAAATTACATCGCGCAGCTCAGGGTCTTCAAGGGCTAACTGCACGTTCGCCGCAAGCCAGCCTTTTTGCGTGCCGCAGTCAAATCTTCTGCCCTTATAAACAAATCCCCAGACGGGCTCTTGA
>JAFSNU010000237.1 GCA_017447325.1 Synergistaceae bacterium
TAAATTTCTCTATGCCAAGTCTTAAAATATTTAAGTCCTCGCCCCGCAAGTCAATGCTCTCTGTTATCTCTATCTTTAACATATTTTTCGGCATCTCGCTATCTTTAACGGCCTTCTCTACCTCGTTAAAAATATCGCATAACTCAAAGTCCATTCGGGATAAATTTATCGAGACAGGCACTAACGGCAGCCCGCGCACTCGCCGCGCTTTATAATCTTTGCAGACCTGATTAATCATAAAAATATCAAGCTTGTGAATATCATGATATTTCTCTAAAGCCGGAATGAAATCGCCGGGCGAGATAAAGCCGAGCTTATTGTCATTCCATCTTGCAAGAGCCTCGAGCTCGCAAATTTTTCCGTTTAATAAGCGCACTATCGGCTGATAATAAATTTTAATGCTTGAATTTATAATCGCATTGTCTAAAGCATCTATAATGTCCTGATATTTTATTAATTTGCTCGTTAATTTTTCGTTGTACACGCAGTAATTCACGCTGTGATTATTTTTAATTCTGTCGCAGGCAAGCTTCGCTCTGTCACACGCGGTCTGAGCCTCTTCGTCCTCGTTGTACGACGGGAAATAAATTCCGGCGCGAAATCTCAACGCAGCATTTTTATTTAACGCCGCAAGCTTGCTTTGAATTTCTTCAAGCTCAAACTCAGCGTCAAGACCTTCCTGCTTATAATTAAAAGTTGTGAACACGACAAAATGATCGTCGGCAAATCTCGAGACAAGCCCGTCAGGAAAAAACGACGAGAGTTCATAAGACGCTTCACGCAATAAATCATTGCCGCGCTCGAAGCTGAAGCGTTTATTATATAATTTAAAATTATCTATATTAAACCAGACAAAGGCCATGCCGAGCTTGTCGGCTTTGCTTAAATTCTTTAAAATTAAATTCGCATTATTTAAAAAATTTTCGCGGTTTAACAAGCCGGTCAAAATGTCAACGTCATGGCGGTTTGACTTGTCCTTTAAGTCAACTGCGAAGACGTAAAACAAATCGCCGTTCCCGCTTGTGACATGACGGCCAAAATCTTCAATATAACGCACGCGGCCGGTCTTAGTCTTAATTCTATACTGCACATAGTCAAGTTTATCTTGATTGTCCGGGCTTTCTATCTGCGAAATAATCTGCGACTCGACGCGCTTTAAATCATCAGGATGAACTAAGCCGTAAAACGTCCCGCCTGTATAGCTCATAAAGTCATCAAAATCTTCGCACTCAAAAATTTTTATGAACTCGTCGTTCGCGAACAAAATTTCCTCGCTCTTGTCCGCCTTATATATAAAGAACCCGCCGGGCATCTTCTGCGGGTCAAAAATATTTTCTATCGCAATGCGCTCCTGTCTAATTTTAAAATTTTAAATTTTACTTATATTTATATTTAATATACTACATTATTTGACGTCCTGCTTGCCGAACATGTAAACTAAAATCCAACGCGCGCCTCAAATCATCTTGAGCTCTAAAATAATTATAAAATTCTCACGAACGCGCCTCGGCATATAAATTTTATTTACAAAATCCCTGTCCGCGCTCGCATTTAAATTCTCAAGAAATTTTGTAATAAGCTTGCCGTTCGAAGATGACGCGTTTATCTCAGCTTTATATATTTTATCTTTAATATCTTGCTTGACGCTTATAGAATTAATTTTAATCCCGTCAATTAAATTCATCTCGAGCAGCCTTAACACTTCAAGCACCGGCGGCTGATCTTCAATAAAATTTAAAGTTCTCTTAAACGCAGCCTGACGCGTTCTCTCAGCTTTAAGCTCTTCAAGCTGCGCTGCCCGGATCGGAGCCTGCGCTTCTTCTATGCTGATTAAATTTTCGAGCCTTAATATATTTTTATAAGCTTTAAATATATAAAATAAATTAGCGCCCAAAAATAAAATTAAAGCCGCAAGCGCGATAAATTTATCAAGATTTAATTTTCGCCGCTTCAACTCAGAATTTTTATACGCCGGAGTTCTTAAATCAAAATAATTATAATTTTCAGGCTCTATAGATTTTACTTTCAAGCCCGCGCGTTCGGCCTCGATTAAAATCCCGCTCATGAATTTATGCTCGGCTG
Source organism: Synergistaceae bacterium (assembly GCA_017447325.1). Taxonomy (GTDB): domain Bacteria; phylum Synergistota; class Synergistia; order Synergistales; family Aminobacteriaceae; genus JAFUXM01. The sequence continues at coordinate 2,083 of JAFSNU010000237.1, forward strand.
CTGCTGTCATTAAAATATTATTTGCGTCATACTTGACTTCATAGACTAAATCATCGCGCAAATTCGGATTAAAACTCGAATAATCTTTAAGCTCAATAAAATATTTGTCAAGCTCGTAGCTTAATGCCTGCTTAATCTCGCTCAAAGGCATATTATCAGGATAAAACGCCTGCTTAATTATAAAATTTTTAATCGGCAAAATTATATTTATATTCTTAAATTTAAGCTCTTGCCGCAAAAATTTAAACGCATCGCGCAATAATTCAGGCTTTAAAATCTGCCCGTCAAATACGCAGCCCTCGGGCAAATTAATTTCGCTGTTATCATACTTTAAAATTTTATCTTCAAGTTTTATATCTTTTATATCCATATCTCCTCAATGCTCCATAATTTTTTATTGTGATCTATCACGGCTTCAATCATCATTTTATCGCTCACAGCACGAATTAAAAACGCGCCGGACTTATACGGCACAAATTTTTGCGAGCCCTTAAAATTCAGCCAGTTAAAATTACTTGCCTTGTCCTCGCTGACTATTAAAGTTAAATCATAGCTCATCACATAAATATTCACGTGACAATCTTTATAATCTTTATTAAAAATTTCTAAATCATCAAGATTTAAATTTAATTTGCTTATATTATATTCGCCTCGCCCCGTGTCTATCTCGTTCGCAAGCCAGCCGTAAGCCTCGTGAATTAAAGAATTTAAAATAATTTTTGCATTAAATTTATTTTGCTTATAGACTTTAGCTTCAACGCTTAAATTAAATATAAACAGCATGTTCAGCGCAATCATCACGCCAAGCGACGCAATTAATAAAGTAATTATTAACGACATCCCGGGGCGGGCTTTTAGTTTAAATTTAAATTTAAATTCTCTATTTTTTATAAGGCCTTGCTCACGCATAATTAATAATTTTTATAAATTTAAATTCTCTATCTTCCATGATGCCTTGCTCACGCATAACTCATGCTCTGCAAAATTTTCCTGCCAGTCAGCATCCAAAGGCCAAGCTTTAGGCCTTGAATTTTTATTAAACACTGCCGCGCCGCCGGAGCTTAAAATATATAAATCAAAAATTTTATTTGCCGGACGCCACTCGCAGTATAACGCTAAAATTCCCTGTTCTCTTGGGAAGCCGCTTGACGCAAGTTCTTCCCAATAATTTTGCAGCCTTTGAAATTTAAAAATATCAGCATTTGCAAAAAATCTGTCGGCCATGATTTTATATAAGCTTCCCGCCGGAGTTAAATTAATATCATAAGGCCAAGACGCGGCAATCCTCAGCCAAAAAGTTCTGCCGTCTATTATATAATCTATATGCAGCGGCACGCCGACAGCCGGAAAGACGCACCAGCTCCTAATATCTCTATATTGCGTCGAGCTTTGAAGCCCTGAAGAGTTTACATCTCCGCGCAGTCTTATATAATCTACGCTCTTGCCGGGGCTTAAAGTCTTTATATTTGGATTTGAGATTTTCAAATCAAGGCCGGCATCTTGAGCGTAAATTACAGCGAAGGCCGCGCCTTTATATACTCCGTTAGTCTCGCTTACAGGTACAAACGACAGACCGTCTTTATAAATAATTATCGGCCATTGAGACCCCTGAGCGATAACCGAAAGATATTTGCCAGTGCCTTTGCCCAACGCTTGCTGAAATAAAGTTTTAGATTTGCAGGCTGAAAGTCCAAATGCGCAGTGCAAAATTCTCTGTTCGATAAAAGCTATAACGCGCTCGCCCCGTTCACGCGCTAATAAAATTCTTGCGGCCTTTTGACTTGACAAGCTTATATATCTTAAAGCATTAATTAACGTCAAGCTTAATATGCCGCTTAATAATAAAGCAATTAAAATTTCTATCAGCGTGAAGGCTTTAAATTTTTTCATAATAAATAATATTAGCAAATTAAAATTTTTAAATTAAATAATATTTTTAAAAATTTTTATGTTATTATAAACGCAAATAAATTTTGGCCAAGTTTATTAAATTAAATTTTAATTTAAAAGATGGTGTTGTAACTATGAGATTTAAAAAATTTTTCGCGGCGTTAGTCTTCGTTCTTGTAATTGCGTCCTGCGTGTCTGCTCACGAATTAACTATCAAGCCAAAGCATGAGAATTATAAAATCAAAGCGGGTGAGCCGATAGAGTTCACTGTGCAATCAGCGCATAAATTTATCGTGCCTGAAGAAGTCGAAGTGTTAGAGCGCGTCAAGGCCGGAATTATTATTAATAATAAGCTTGAAGAGTCAAAACTTAAAGCTAACGATAAAGATCTCTGCATTGACTTTACTGTCACGCCAAAGGACGACAAAGGCGCATTAATTTTAACAGCTATAAAAGACGGCGAGACGTGGAGCATCACCAACGAGGGCGGCAAGACCGGAGCAAGAAGCGAGCTCGAGGCTAAGGGCTTGAAAGTCTTACGCGCGACGAAGAACGACAAATATGCTAAGGCAATTTTTAATTCAAGCCATGAAGATAAAAATTATAAAATTATTTTAAATCAGCCGTTAGAGATTATCCCGTTAAATAATCCTGCTGATATTAAAGTCGGCGATTATTTCAACGTGAAAATTTTGTTGAACGGCCAGCCTTACTCAGGGCCGGTCTGGGCGACTTATGACGGCTTTGTGACTGAATATGAAAATACTTACGCTTATTACACTGAAGCGGAGAACGGCGAGGCTCATATTAAGATCACTGCGCCGGGCTTCTGGGGCGTCAGAGCTTATCAGGGCGGTCTGCCTGGCAATGCCGGAGACTACGACGCTTTAACTTTACGCGCGTTCTTGTTGTTTGAGATTAAATAAATTAATTTAATGCTTAAAAAATTTTTAGCGTTCGGGCTGCTGTTATGCGGCCTGAACTTTATTTTAAATAATAATAACGCAAGTTTAAATTTAAACGCTGCAGTGCATAAGCTTGTGAAAATTTTCGCGTTAATAATTTTAATATTAATTAATAATAATTTTGCTTACGCTCACGGCACGGGCTGGCGCGTGAGTGACTTTAAAGCTTTATCGCTTGAGTTCGCATATTCCGACGGCGAATTAATGAGCTACTGCGAGGCAAAAATTTATTCGCCGAGCGATAATAAAATTGCGTTTCAGACAATGCGCACGGACGAGCTTGGCCGCGCGGCGTTCACTCCTAATCAAACGGGCGAGTGGCGAGTTATAGTGAATGACAATCAAGGTCACAGGGCCGAGGCAAAGATTAATATAGAAAATTTAGATAATAATAATTTAAATTTAAATTCTCAAGCTCCGGCTTTGTCTTTATCGCAGGGAATTTATATTAGGGCTTTATTAGGCGTGAGCTTGTTGTTTAATATAGCTGCGATAATTTTATTAAAAAGGCGGGGCAAGTAAATGCACATCAGCGAGGGCGTTTTAAACACGCAAGTTTTAATTGCAGGATGGGCGGCTTCAGGCTTGGGCGTTGCGGTCGGCTTAAAGAAACTTGAGCCTGAGAAAATTACGCGGACGGCTCTCGTCTCGTCGGCGTTCTTTCTTGCGTCGTTAGTTCACTTCAAGCTCGGGCCAAGCTCAACGCATTTAACTTTAATTGCTCCGGCGGGATTATTATTAGGCTGGCAAGTCTTTCCGGCTTTATTAGCAGCTTTATTCTTGCAGGCTGTGTTATTTAATTTCGGCGGCTTTTTAGTTTTAGGCGTAAATTTATTTGTCATGGCCGCGCCCGGGCTTGCCGCCTATTTATTATTTAAGAAATTAATAATTAAACATAATAGCTTTATATTCGCGTTTATCGCCGGAGCGTTTGCAGTGTTATTAGCTGCGTTATTAGCAGGCCTCGCGCTTGCGTTGTCTAATCATGAATTTATAAATATTTCTAAAATTTTATTTGCTGTGAACTTGCCGCTTGCTTTAATCGAGGGCGTTGTAACGGCGTTATTAATAGCATGGCTCAAACGTGCCGCGCCGGAATTTTTAGCATGAACTTAGAATTTAATTTAAACTTAAATCATGACTTAAATTTTCTAAAGATCTTTGACGCGAGGGTAAGAATTATCAGCGCGTTAATCTTAGCTATAAGCATATCGCGCTTGAATTTTAATTTTAATAATTTAATTTTAATAACTTTAATCGCGCTGCCTTTATTATGGCCGGTTCCCAAAATTTTATTGCACTTAAACATTGCCGGGCTGCTCATGCTTGTGTTAATGACTTTAAGCTTTGCAAATTTTAAATCAGGATTTCAAGCCGGCTTAATAATGATTTTAAAATTAAATTTTATAAGCATAATATTTTTGAAGTTCATAGCCGCTATGGGAATTAAAAAAATTCACGCGGCTTTATATTATTTGAGATTAAATAACAAGCTGCGAGTTTTAATAATATTAACTCTTCGCGGGATATTTATTTTAGTTAATAGATTTGTTTGCGCGTTGAGAGCGGCGAGCTTGAGAGCGCGTAATATTAAGGGCTTGAGATTAAGGCTGAAAATTTTTGCGTGTGTGTTAGCCTCAGCTTTAGTCCAGAGCGTTAAACTTTCGGACAGAATAAATATAGCGATAAATTTGCGCGGCGGTCTTGGAGGCTTTAATCAAGCCGAAAAATTATCATGGCGCACTTGCGATAATTTATTAATTATATTTGCTTTAACTTATGCGATAATTTTAAATTATGTTTAGACTTGAGATTAAAAATTTATATTATTCGTATCCCGACGGGCATAATGCTTTAAACGGCGTTAATTTTAATTTAGCGCAGGGCGAACGGGTCGCGTTAATATATTAAACTTGCGAACGATGCTTTTATTTTATAATTTAAATTATGTTTAAACTTGAGATTAAAAATTTATATTATTCATATCCCGACGGGCACAATGCTTTGAACGGCGTTAATTTTAATTTAGCGCAGGGCGAACGGGCGGCGTTAATATATTAAACTCGTTAACGATGCTTTTATTTTATAATTAAATTATGTTTAAACTTGAGATTAAAAATTTATATTATTCATATCCCGACGGGCACAATGCGCTGAACGGCGTTAATTTAAGTTTAAATCACGGCGAACGTGTCGCTTTAATCGGAGCGAACGGCTCGGGCAAGTCAACGCTTTTATTGCACATAGCCGGAGCATTGGCGGCTCAGCGCGGCGAAATTATTTTAGATTTAAGCGCATCGCAAGCTCAAGCTCAAAATATTTTAATGCAAGAGCAAGGCAAGGCTAATAAAATATTAATTAACTCAAAAAATCTTGACGAGCTGCGCAAAGTCACGGGCTTAATATTTCAAGAGCCGGACGATCAGCTGTTCATGCCGAGTGTACTTGAGGACGTTTGCTTTGGATTAATCGCAAATAATATTAATCAGGACGAAGCGAGAGAGCGAGCGTTGAAAGTTTTGGACGATTTAAATATTGCGCGCTTAGCTGAACGTCCGCCGCATAGATTATCGGGCGGAGAAAAGCGCATGGCCGCGCTTGCGGGAATTTTAGTCATGCAGCCGGAGATTTTAATTCTTGACGAGCCGAGCGCAGCCCTTGATCCTAAAGCCAGGCGGCTTGTGATAAATACTTTAAATAAATTAAATCAAACTATATTATTAGCGACTCATGATTTAGATATGGCGCTTGACGTCTGCGAGCGTGCGATAATTTTAAATAACGGCCAAGTCTCAGCGAGCGGCAAGCTTCCGGAATTATTGCAGGATGAGAAATTATTAATTCAAAACGGCCTCGAGCTGCCTTTAAGATATTTTAATTAGCTGCAAATTTCTGCATAAATATTGCTATAATTTCAAATAATTTAAATTTATAGCAAAAGTTTTGTATGTTGGATAATGTTGATGTTAGCTTATCAGGGCAGCGTGAAAAATCAGGCATAACGGCTATACGATGCAGGCACTTTGCAGAATGTGGTATCAATGGCCGGTAACTGCTAAATTATATTGCCCGAATATTTAGAGAGATTTATTGAGGACTTAAAAGCGTTAAATACAGGCGGAATATAACGTCACGTCATGTTTTTAATGTTACGTGATAAAATTATATTAAATTATAATGAAAGGAATTTTAATAAATTAATAAAGAATTAAAATTATCAGCCGAGTACGTCAATAAAATATTATGTTAAAATAACGACGCGATGATGTTTGTTACTTTATGATTCGACATTATGACAATTTCAACATGCGAGATCGTCGCTGTCAACGCCGGACACGAGTACCCGATTATAAAGGACGGCAGCGGCCTTTTCGAGCTTAAGAAGTCGCAGCACGTGAGGCCTTTAGGTCTGAATCCTAAGACTGGATACACATAGGAGCTTAACTGCTTTAAAATAATTTTATGCTTAATAATTTTATAACTCGATTAAAGAATTTAAATATCTCAAATCCCGAGCAGGAATTTAAATGGCTCGCGTGCCATGCTTTAAATATAAATTCTGCGCAGTTATTAACTCGTGATTTCAGCGAACAAGATTTTAATATATTAAATAAATTTATAGTAAGGCGCGAACAGGGCGAACCGCTGCAATATATAATAAATTCAAGCTCGTTTTACGGGCGGGATTTTATAACGGGGCCGGGGTCGCTAATCCCGAGGCAGGACACCGAGAGCTTAATTAACGCCGCTTTAGAATTATTTAATAATAATTTAAATCTAAAATTTTTAGACTGGGGAACGGGCACGGGCTGCATCGCAATTACTTTACTGCTTGAGTTTCAAAATTCATTCGCGTTCATGTTGGACAAAAGTCAAGACGCATTAAAATACGCGCGGCAAAATCTTGCAAAATATAATTTAAAAGACAGAGCTGAATTATTATTAAATCTTGAAGACTCGCAAGATAATTTTAGAATCTTTAAGCCTGAAAATTTTGCAAATAATTTAGATTTAATCATCAGCAACCCGCCGTATATAGCGTCTAATCAAATTCAACACTTAATGCGCGAAGTGAGAGACTATGAGCCGCATTCGGCGCTTGACGGAGGAACTGACGGTCTTGATTATTATAAAATTATATTTAATTTAGCAAGCTCAAGCCTTAAAGATCAGGGCTGTTTAATTTTAGAGATCGGAGATTATAATCAAGCTGATTATTTAAAAGATTTTAATAATAATTTTAAATTTATTAAAGCCTTTCAAGATAATTCCGGCTTCCCGCGCTGCATGGCGTTTGTAAAATTATAATTAATTAAAGCTCACGGCAAAAATTTTGAAATTTATTATAATATTTATAAAAATTTAAAAATTTTTTTAAGCGAGCTGATTAATTATAAATAATATAAATAATAAAGTCTTAATCGCGATGAGCGGCGGCGTTGACAGTTCCGTGACGGCATATTTATTAAAGCAAAATAATTATGACTGCACCGGCGCGACGATGAGATTATTTTTGAACGGCGACATAGGCCTCGAGCCTGAA
>JAFSNU010000238.1 GCA_017447325.1 Synergistaceae bacterium
GTTATTTTAAAGAGCGGATAAATTTTACGGCTGATAAATTAAAAATTAGCAGCTCAGAAATTATTGCAAAATTAAGGGATTATTACGACGGATTTTCTTTTGACGGCAAGATAAGGCTTTATAATCCGTTTTCAATTCTTAACTTTTTTTCTACAGGAGATTTTAGAAATTACTGGTATGAAAGCGGTTCGCCGTCCTTTATCGTGGAGTATATGAAAAAATATAAAATTGAAGCGCCGGAAGAGTACCGGCATAAAATTGTTGAACACGATTTTACGACTTCACAGGAGATAGAGCGGGCTGATCCGTCATCGTTCCTTTTTCAGAGCGGCTATCTTACTATCGAGAAAAAGGAAGAGCAGTTTTTTATTCTGGATTATCCAAATCGAGAAGTCCTTGATTCAATCTCAAGCATGTATCTGAAGTTGATTTATCGTGTTGAAAGTTACGCATTTTTAGGCAATGAAATCTGGAAAGCTCTACGTGATGGAAATATTGCGGAAGTTATTAAACTTTATAACACTGCGCTCGCTGGAGTGCCTTATGATGATTATTTTAAAAATAAAAATGAGTTCTGGTATCGTTCATTATTTATTATGCTCCTTCGGGGCGCTGGTATAATCTCGTACAGTGAGCCTCACACGTCAAAAGGCCGTGCAGGTATAGTAATTCAATTTGAGACTAAAATAATAGTTCTTGAATTTAAATTTGCGGCGCATACGTCAGAAGTCGATAAAAAACTTATTGAGGGGACGCAGCAGATGCACGAACGCGGATATACGAATAGTTACGATGCAGAAAGACGTAAAATTATTTGCGCCGTAGTAGTTGCTGATGACGAGACAAGGCAGGTTACAGCTCAGGTTTTATAAATCATCGCGCCTTATGTCTGACGAAGTCCCGTCGTTAAATAAAATATATGACGTGACGTATTTTATATTATTGTTCTCAGTCATTAAAATCTGGAACGGTTCTTCGAGCGCACGTATAGATTTTTGAGTTAGCGTTATATCAGGCTGGTCTGTGTTGAGGCCATATACAAGAGCTTTGACAGTCTCATCTGCTGCACTTGAATAAAATATTGGGGCTGTCATAAAAAAAGTTGTATTTAAACGCTCCAGCCTGTACGTATTTACCCATGGCGCAGTTTGATTTAGAATAAATTTTTTGCGTAATTTAAATCTTTCGTCATCAAGATTAAATGAGAACGTCAAAGGCTCGTGTTCTTTGTCGTTTTTGTCGATATATTTAATATCTAAGCATATAATTCCGGCTAATTTTGTGTTTATAATCGTTAATTGAGGAGATAAAGGCATGTCTTGCTCGGATTTATTATTTTGCGGATAAAATCCGGTTGATTTATAGTTTATGTCAGGGCTGATGCGGTATAAAAATTCTTTCGCATTTTTTAAATCTGAGATTATATGAAAGTTAATCTGGCCGTTATCGCCGTAAAGCACGGGTTCAAGCGAAATTTTGCTTTCAGGTTCACGGAACGTTAAAGTAACGCCTGCCGGAGTGCGGATTGTACCGTCTGATGAAAATATGCCAATCCCCCAAACTAACGCAAATAAAAATGCTCCTGCTCCTGATGCTGCGAGAAAGTTAGGATTTTTAGCGCGAAATTTAATTAAAATAAAACATGAGATAAATATTAGCGTTGAAGCGGTAATGATAAACGGCAGCACATCAGGCCAGCGTTTTACAAGCTCAAAGCTCGCGATAAATAAAATTGATAAGAGCATTCCGAGCCTGACGTCAAGTAATTTATGCCACATCAAATTTAAAATATCCTTCCAGTTCATCGGCGGCAGATCGGGGAGTTCCTGCTGTGCAAAATTCTCGTCTTTAATTTTATTTTGAAGTTCAGCCTGAACTTTTAAATAATTCCAGAAACGCCTGACCTCGTTTATATCCGTTGCACTGTCAGGACTGCCATGGCGAGGCTGAGAAAATCTTAATAAATATTCTTCCTCGTAATGGTCAATAATTAAATTAAAAATATCCTGATGATACACGAATATTGAAAGGCCGTTATTAATTTTAGCTGACTTGCGCAGATTGAGCAGACGTGAGCACCAGCCGTCTTCTTTTTTAATATTTGCTAAAGTTCGAGTTATTGACGAGCGGTTGCGCCCCATGACTATTGATATATCAGCGACGCTCCAGTATATCTCGTTATCATCGCCAAAAATTAAATGGCTTAATTTAGGAGCTTGCGGCGTATATTTTTCCCGCAGATATTCCTGACGTTCGGAATTATTGCCGGAGAACTGCCTGTAATCAGCAGTATAATTAATCAGAATTTCATGAAGCCTTTTTCGGTCTCTTTGAAATTCTTCAAACTTTGCCCTTAATCGAGCTATCTCATCATCTGTCAAATTAAAAACGGCCAATATAATAATATACTCCCGATAAATTGATAAAATTTATAAATATGATACAGCAAATATAAATCAAATGCACAGGTTGAAATAAACAAAAAGACAAGGAAATTATGCTATAATAAATTTTGGGAACATATAGCGTGACTTATTGGAAAATTTTCCAACAGGTCTTCCTTGTCTTTATTTAATTATATCATAAAGACGAGTAGATTTGTTATTGTCACAAAATATGGTTGCGCCGGGTTGTGA
>JAFSNU010000239.1 GCA_017447325.1 Synergistaceae bacterium
GCTTGTTTTAATAAACTCGCTGATGACAGGCCAGCCTGTTAATAAGCCTATTAAAGTTAATAAGCCGCCGATCAGGCCAAAGAATTTTAACGGATGATAGTCTTTGCAAATCGCGCCGATTGTGAATAAAACTAAAAATCCGTCGGTTATAGTATTAAGTTTTGAGACGCTGCCCTCGGGCCGATCTCTATATATAACCGGAACTTCGCGGACATTAAAGCCTTTGTCAAGCGCGTGCAAAGTCATTTCAGTTTCAATCTCAAAGCCTTTTGATAATACCGGATAATTTTTCACAAATCTTTTGCTGAACGCTCGATAGCCGGACATAATGTCATGAAGATTTGCATTAAAGAATAAATTTATTAAAGCTCTCACTAAATTATTTCCGAAGTCATGAGCCGGGCGTTTATTTTCTTTCGAGTAAGTGCCGTTGGATAATCTGTCGCCGACGCACATGTCGCACTTCTCGTTTAACACCGGAGCGATTAACTCGCGCACCTGCTCAGCCGGATACGTGTCGTCGCCGTCTGTCATCACATAAACATCTGCGTCAATCTCACTGAACATCGACTGCACGACAAAGCCCTTGCCCTGACGAAATTCTTTGCGCAAAAATACTTTCCCGTCAGCATTATCTTTTATATAATCCAAAACTATTTGAGCCGTCTTGTCTGTCGAATTATTATCGTAAATATAAATTTCGGCCTCGGGCAAATTCGCTCTAAAGTCTTCTATAACTTTTCTCACGGTCAGCTCTTCGTTGTAGCACGGAATTAAAACGGCGATCTTTTGCATTTAATTAAGCTCCCTTATAATCATAAAATATTTTTATTAAACAAATTATTATAGCCGCGTATAAAAACGGCAGACTATAAATCATGTAACGGGACAGCGGCATTATCACCAAGCTCACGCTCGAGACAACTCCAGTTAAAGCTAATAATGCAAAAAACATAAATAAAGCTTCGCGTTTTAATCTCTTTATCACGCAAATTAAAAATAATATTAAAGCTATTATATAAACTAAAGCCGCGTAAAGATTTAAAACAGGATGAACGAAGGCAACGCTCCGAATAAAGCCGACGGCTAAATAGCCAATATATATTTTAATATAATTTTTAATCACGTTTTGACTCGTCAAAAGTTTTCTCATCATGAACGACGCTATTTTATCGCGTTCGATCTCAGCGGCAACGCCTTTAACGTCTTTAGTCTCAGCCGCGTACTTGTGAATTAACGGCCCTGTAATATAAAACTTGACCTGATCATGCGCGGCTTCTGCTTTATCGCCCGTGTTTAAAATTCCTTTATCATATAAATTTTCACGATAGCCTTTAGCCTCTATCTCATCATTTATTTTTATATAAAGCTCGCGTAAACTTTCATCTTCAAATAAATCCGCCTCGTCTTTGCTTCCGGCAAGAAACACGCCCGAGGACGAGGTGATAGGCCCATACGTGTTGCCGATAAAATATCCTTGAGTTATATAATAATAGCATCTTGAAATTAAAGCAGTTAATGCAAAACACGCGAGCATAATTAATAAAGCTCTAACAAATTTTTTATTCACAGCTATGAACGCAAAGAAATTAATTATAAACAGCATCAGCATCTGTCCGCGCGTTAAAGCTAACAACATGCTTATTATAATTGCTTTAATATAATCTTTTATATCATGCTCTAAAATAAATTTGATTAAAATCGTGAAGTAAATATAATATAACGGCAATGTCAGAGCCTCGGTGCCTATCGAGCAAGACATTACAACTCCGGTCAGCGAGAAAATTATCGTGAAGAACGACGGCGCGAGAAAAATTAAAAATATTAAGCTTGAAATAAAATTATTTAATTTAAATAAGCGCCTTAAATTTATTACGGCAAAATATATCGCATAAGCAACGAGTAAATTCTGCACAATGCTCACGGCGTAAAAATAAGCGTCATCGCCTGCGTTAAATAAATTAAATATAGATCTAAATATAAACAAGAAGAACGGATAAAGCGGCTCACGGCCTGCGGCGGACATAACGATATACCCGCCCGAGTCCGGAACAAGCCTGTACTTATAAATCATAAAAGTCAACGCGAATATAATTAAGCTTAAAATTAAAATAATTTTCTCAAACTTACTATCAGCCTTGCTAATGCTCATGAAATACGCTCCTGAATTTAAAAATTTTATTAATTATATAATAAATTTAACTATCTTTACGCCACTGACTTATGGTCTGCAGTCTAAACTCAAATTCGCGCCGCTCTTTGTGCTTGATAGTCTGCAAAATTATTCCGGCAATAAATAAATTTATCGCAGCGATCATAGCGAAGCCGCATATAATTAAAGTCGGGAAGCGCGGTACAAGTCCGGTTTGAAAATATTCGTTTAAGACCGGAATAAAAAATATTAAAGATAATATGCTTAAACAAGCGGCTATTAAGCTAAAGAATACAAACGGCCTGTAGTCGCAGAATAAATGCAGTATAGTCTTAATTACTTTTATGCCGTCAACTATAGTATTCATGCTCGAGACGCTGCCCTCAGGCCTATTTCTAAACGGCACAGTCTTATTAACAAAGCTCATGTTCTTATCAACCGCGTGAATTGTCATCTCTGCCTCGATCTCAAAGCCCTGCGACACGACCGGAAACGACTTTACAAATCTATAGCTTAAAGCTCGATAGCCGGTCATTATGTCCTTTACATTTGCATTAAAAATTTTATTAATTAAATATCTAACTAAATTATTTCCGAAATTATGAAACCGCCTTTGATTTTCCTGAAAGTACGACGAAGATAATCTATCGCCGATCACCATGTCAACGCCGTTATTTAACACAAGCTCGGCCATGCCGCAGCCTTCTTCCGCCGGATGCTGATCGTCGCCGTCCGCCATGATATAGCAATCGGCCTCGATCTCCTGAAACATCCGCCGCACGACGTTGCCCTTGCCCTGCAGCCTTTCATATCTCACAACTGCTCCGGCGTCTTCTGCAATTTTTGCCGTGCCGTCTGTCGAGTTATTATCATAAACATAAATTTTTGCTTCGGGCAGCTCGCGCTTCCAATCTTCAACAACTTTTTTAATAGTCTTAGCTTCGTTATAGCATGGAATTAATACGGCGATACTTTGCATTTAATTAAGCTCCCTTTTATAATCATTTAAAAATTAAAATTTATCTAAATTATATAATAACTTTTGCAGTTCCGCAGAGTTTATAAAGGCAGAACGGTCAGATGCATTATTACGATTAGCATCGAGCTGACATCTGAGGTCGGAAGGTAAGCGGAAGATTTAGTACTCGTGACGGCGAAACGGGGCTTTGGGAGCAATCCCGAGGCTCCGTTTTTTATACACATAAAAAACTCCGCCAGCCTGGGGGACTGACGGAGTTTAGGTTCGATGTATATTTACATCTTATTCACGAGGAACCTCAAAATTTAGTTAGTGATAATTTATTATTTGCGAACCTTGCGAGCCGCTAAAGCTCCTGCAACTGCTAAGAGTGCTAACGCGCCGAATCCTGCGTCGCATCCTGAGCTTCCGCCGCGTGAGCTGGTGGGCTGGTCGGTGTCGCTGTCTGTATCTGTATCTGTATCTGTGTCCGTGTCGTCATCGCCTGACGGGGTAACGATCTCGGTCGCTTCGCCGGTTTTTGCATCCTGTCCCTGTAACGGGATAGCTTCAGACGTCTTTAACTCGAGCGCAGGGCCGTCTGCCGTTACGAACACCAATCTGTTGACTGCGGCCTGCTCGTCTCCGCTGGTCGTGCCGTTGCTGTCCGTTGCTCCGACTTCGTTAAGGCCGGCATCAATCTGCATGTAGCTGCTCGTGTTGAACGGGTTTCTGAACAGGTTGAACATAATGGCAAGGATTCTCTCGAAGCCTGCGCGTCTCTTCGGCATGTAACCGAATCCGACGTGTCTGCTGCCGCCGTTAGATCCTCTGACGAACACATAGATCGGTGTGCCTTCCTCAGGCATCGGTATATCGTTCGGGACTTCAAAGCCGACTGCCTTATAGCCCTTCGTCGCGTCGCCGAGCTGATCCTCGCTGATGCCTAATGCACCCGCTACGTTCTCAGTTGTCGTCTCTGCGACCGCCCTTGCATTGTTGAAGAAGTTGTTAACCGCTGTGTCATTAACCTCGCCGTTCGAGCTCATGAAGCCGTTGGGGATACGCTTGCCCTCTTCTGCAACATAGTTGCCGCTCTCGTCCTCAGTTCTTGTTTCCTCAGGCGTCGACTCCTCGCCGGGCTGGATGGTGTCTGTATCAGTGTCGGTGTCCGTGTCGGTATCCGTGTCATCGTCGCCAATATCGCCTGACGTGTCGCCGCTGTCAACATCTCCGCTGTCCACGTCGCCTGAGTCGCTCTTTGCTTCAACTGACGCTACGTCAACGTTGATTGCGAAGTAGCCTGCGTCGCTACTTAATGTCTTCTCAGTGTCGCTGCTTAACACGATGTCGGCTGAGAACACGACTTTATAAATTCCCTCGATCGCTGCGAAGTCTAACACGTCGCCGCTCAAAACATCAGTGGCGGGCTCTGTATCTCCAGGGGCATAGACTGCGATAATCGCGTTATCGGTGCTGACTTCAACTGCGAAGTCTGCGAATAAGTCGCTTGACACTCTGAACGTTACGGTTGCCCAAACAGGCGCGTCGGTCTGGCTCGTGCTGTAGGTGGTATTTGCCGCTACGGTCTGTGCCGCGCTGCCGTCGTTGCCCGTGAAGATCACGTTGCCGGCCTTCAGTACGTACACGTCGCCGCTGCCCTCGGTGTCGCTCTCATCCTCGCTCTCGTCACCTGACGTGATGACAAGCGTGAAGTCCTTGCTGGCGAAGCCGATTCCTGCCCTGACGTCCAACGTGATGTCGAACGAGCCGGCCTCGGTCGGAGTACCAGTGATGACATCGCCGGAGAGCGTTAAGCCCTCGGGAAGGTCGCCGCTGCTGATGCTCCATGTCACCGCAACTGACTTGGTCACCTTGGCCTCAAGCGCGAACTTGTACTCATCGCTGACAACACCGTCATCAAGGACGTCCGTCGAGATCGTCACAGTGACGTACTCGATTGCGCCCATGTCGGGGCTCTTCGTATCGCGGGCGATTCCGAGCTGGTCAAAGCTTGAGTCGGAGACTGCATAGCCCTTGGCTCTGAGTGCTGACGGCGTAGCATACACTGTGTGCGGTACGTTGTCAACTGAGATGACCTGCTTGGTCTCGCTTAAACTCTTAAAATCCTCATTGCAATTATCGCCCTCTATAGCACCGATCTTAAGCGCAGCACTTTTATCAAAGGCCGAATGATACAGAGTGATGGTCGTCTCAGCATTACCATTCTCTAATGCTATGTCTTCGGTATCAGGCGTCAGAAGGCTGAACGCGTTCCCCGAGTTGTACACGATTGAGTTATGGATTTTAGCGACAACGTCCACTGAAGCTACGGCAATCTCCGCGCCCGCCTTGTACGTTTTTTCTCCTATGGTAGCCTCTCCGTTCGCGCTGTTGCTCACGAACGTGCAGCCGTTGACGGTAAGCTTGTTATTAACTGCTGTATTGCTCTTCTTTCCCCTGCCCACGAAGATAGCGCCGCCGTAGCCGTTGCTTATCTTGTTATAGGTCTGGGTTGCTGCTGCTGAGGTTTTCTCGGCCTTGTTGCCGATGAACGTGCAGCTGTTAAACGTTGCTGTACCGCCGCCGTTGTTGCCAAAACCACCAAGCAAGAAGAACGCGCCGCCGCCGACAGCCGTGTTGTTGATGAAGGTGCAGCCGGTGAATGTAGCGGCCTGATCTTCCGCGTTGGTCATATTAACGGCTCCGCCCATTCCGTTCTCGTAAGCCAAGTTATTGTAGGTATTGTCAGTGTTATACACAGCTGTGTTGCTGTCAAAGAGGCAGTTGATTATAAGAGGGTCAGTCGCGACGCTGTTGATCGTGATAGCACCTCCGGCCATAGCTGTGTTTTTCCTGAAGACGCAGTTCGCGATAGTCGGGCTGGTTTTCCTTATGTACAGTCCGCCGCCCCATATGAC
>JAFSNU010000240.1 GCA_017447325.1 Synergistaceae bacterium
ATTAACTACGTTATAACTGACGTCGAGAAGAAGCGCAAGTTCGTGTGCGTTGACCGTCATGATATACCTGTAGTCGCAGTAGTCGATCCTGACATGATGGAGTCAATGCCCAAGGGATTAATCGCATCGACCGGAATGGACGCGTTAACTCACGCAATCGAGGGCTATATCACCAAAGGCGCGTGGGCGTTGTCCGACATGTTCCATATTACGGCGATTAAAATTATTAGCGACTCGCTGCGCGATTCGTTCGCGGGCAAAGCAGAGGGCCGCACGGGAATGGCTCTTGGCCAGTACGTCGCGGGAATGGGATTCTCCAACGTCGGACTTGGAATCGACCACGCTATGGCTCACACGCTCTCAGCTTATTACAACACGCCGCACGGAGTTGCATGCGCAATTTTATTGCCGACAGCTATGCAGTTTAACCGTGACTACTCGGGCGAGAAATACCGCGAGATTGCACGCGTTATGGGCGTTGAAGGCGTTGACAAGATGTCTCAGGAAGAGTATCGCGACGCGGCGATTAACGCTGTTAAGAAATTAAGCGCGGACGTCGGCATTGCGCCTGACTTAAAGAATATTGTCAAGCGTGAGGACATTCCGGCACTCGCAGCATCAGCTCACGAGGACGCCTGCTTGCCGGGCAACCCGCGCGATGCTTCCGTCGAGGATATTATTAAGCTTTACGAGAGCTTGATTTAATTTAGAAATTTAAAATTTTAATTTAAAAATTTTAAGGCCGTCCGTCTAATTTTGATTTAAGCGGGCGGCTTTTGTATATAATAATAGCGGAGGTGAAATATTATGACTAACACGGCTGCGGTGAGCAAGGATAAATTAAAGGGCATATTTGACACTGATAAACTGGACGGAGACTTATTTAAAGTTACGATTACGCCGATTTCAGCAGAAGAAGCCGACGATATAGAGTTTAAAAGTTTAAAAGGGATTGCAGGCCGGCCGCTTAATCTGGATGAAGTTAGAAGGGAACGTCTTGGGTTATGAGAGTTTTATTGGATACTAATATTGTGCGCAAATCAAGGATTTATGGATAATGCAGAAAAAGTCTTTGAGCTTGCGGCAAAGCGGAAAGATATTAAACTTGTCTCTTCGTCAGCTATCACAGATATTCTTTATGTGCTGCGGCGGGCAGTAAAAGACAGAGAACTTGTAAGAAGAAAGTACGAGAGCTTACGAAAGAAAATTAGCATTCTTTCAGTTACAGAGCAGGATATTGACAAAGCTTTTGCCAGGGACTGGAAAGATTTCGAGGATGCAGTGCAGTACACAGTGGCCGAGTCAAACGGTGTGGACTGCATCATCACACGGAACAAGGACGACTTTGAGGAAGATAAAATCCCATGCTGCACTCCGCAGGAATTTTTAGCAAAATTTTAATTTAAAAATTTTAAAGCCGTCCGTTAGTTTTAATAATTTAAACGGGCGGCTTTTTGTGTATAATATAATCAATTTATAGCGGAGGTGTTTTTCATGAAAACGGTAGAAGTAAAGATAAAAGTTCCGGAAGAGATCGCGCATTATGTAAAATCAATTAGAGAAGATGACAAGGAACTTTATTTTATGCGCAACGCAATGCTGCTTTATCCGTTTGTCCGCAAGCTGCAAATGTCGCGCGGAAGGGCTGCGGAGCTTTTAGGCGTGAATAAATTTGATTTGATTGATTTTTACAGCTCTATAAGCATCCCTTTTATAAATATGACCGAAGAAGATTTACAGGATGATTTAGAGACGTTTGAAAGATTGAAAGAGAAAAACAAATGATTGTTATCTCTGATACCACGCCGTTAATTACGCTGATGAAAGCAGCAAAATTAAATTTGCTGCACGAACTTTTCGGCGAAATTATCATACCCGAAGCAGTGCATGCGGAGCTGACCTGTAACAGCGAGTTTCAAGACGAGGCGGATTTAATTAATAAAAGTGATTTTATCACAGTTGTCTCAGTGCCAAACCGTGAAACAGTCTCCGCTCTTCAGCGTGCTACGGGGCTTGATCTTGGAGAGACCGAGGCGATTGTTTACGCCGATGAGAATAAGGCTGATTTGCTGCTTGTGGATGAAGCACACGGAAGACAGGTCGCTTTGAATATGGGAATAGCTATTATGGGCAGCGTCGGAATTTTGCTTACGGCATACAGAGAAGGTCTGCTCAGTACAGCAGAAGCGGAAGACGCTTTCCATAAGATTATTGAGTCAAGGCGTCATATTGATAAATCTATTTTTGAGAAGGCTCTTGCAGCTATTCACGGCGGCAAAGCCTAATGCGTTAAGCGAAAATAATTTAAAAATAAATTTAAATTAAATTTATTTAATTTATTTAAAATTTGTTGTAAAATATCTTGCAATAAAAATAAAGATAAAGCGCAGGCCGCACGCGCTTTATCTATTTTTTAAATATTACATATTTTTACGCTTGACAAGGAGGGGTAATTATGTCTATAATCAGCTATCAGCTATCAGGCATATTCTAACTTTAAAAAACTTTTCAAAAAATTTTATATTAATTGCGCTTGCTGTATTCACGCTCGCGGGTGCTGCTCATGCTGAGAGCGAGTTCAGCTGCTTTTGCGCATTAGATATGGTTATGCGCGGCCATAACAGCTGTGAAGAAAGATTATCAGGAGAAAACAGCTGATGAAAATGAAGAAACGATTTTTATGCATTCTGCTCAACCTTGCGCTGGTGCTGGGGATGATGCAGGGGATGACCATGACCGCGCTGGCCGCAGAGGGAGACACCAGCTACACCCTCACCATCCCGTCCACGCTGAGCGTAGC
>JAFSNU010000027.1 GCA_017447325.1 Synergistaceae bacterium
CTCTAAAATTTTTCTCAGCTTCATAATTTTTATAATTCAAAAATTTATCGCGCTCAGCCCCGCAATTCAAAAAATTTTCAGACTCAGGCTCTCTAAAATTTTTCCCAGCTTCATAATTTTTATAATTCAAAAATTTATCGCGCTCAGCTTCGCAATTCAAAAAATTTTCAGGCTCAAAATTTTTAAAATTATTTAAATTTTTATAATACTCGCTCAAGCTCTCAGGATTTTTATATCTCAAGCCGTCTATATAGCCCGAGGCCGCCGGCCCTAACGCTAAAACATTTTCCTGATTCCAATATAATTTATTATGTAAGCATTCAAAATTTTTTAGCGCAAAATTCGAGATCTCGTACTGCGCAAAATTTTTCTTAGGCAACAGCCACTGAGCGTAACGATAAAATTTATAGCCGTTCGGCAAATCCTGTTCACTATAAATTTTTCCGAGCGGCGTGTCAGGCTCAAGCGTCAAATTATAAGCCGAAATATGCGTCACTCCAGCATTAATAATTAATTTAAGCGACTTGCTCCATGATCTTAAATCTTGATTGGGAATTGCGAAAATTAAATCAGCGTTCGCGTTCAAGCCCGAATTAATAATCAAGTCCAACGCGCTTAAAGCCATTTTAGCGTCATGAATGCGGCCTAAAATTTTTAGCTCTTGATCATTCAAGCTCTGAACGCCCAAGCTCACACGCGTGATAAAATTTTCCCGCCAGAATTTTAGCAAATCTTTATTTAATGTTAAAGATGAAGGATTAGCCTCGACGCTCGCCTCGCTCAAATTATTTAAATCGCATAAACTTAAAATAATTTTTATTAATCTCTGCCACTCGTTTAAATCTAAAATGCTCGGAGTGCCGCCGCCGATATACAGCGTGTTAATTTTTAGTTTACCGCCTGCAAGTCCGCGCCAAAATTTTGCCTCAAGCTCTAACGCATCAAGCCATGAAGTTATTTCAAGTTTAGACTTTAAAGCAAGACTATAAAAATCGCAGTACGCGCATTTTGCTTTGCAGAACGGAACGTGAACGTAAAGGCCTTTAATATTATTTAATTTAATTTTATTCATGCTGAAAAATGCCCTGAGCTTTAAAGCTTAAAACTCAAGGCGAATTATTTTAATTAATTATTTTCTCCGTCAACCTGCATGAACGCTAAAAACGCCTCTTGCGGTATCGCGACTTTGCCGATCTGCTTCATGCGCTTCTTGCCCTCTTTCTGCTTCTCGAGCAATTTACGCTTGCGTGTAATATCTCCGCCGTAGCATTTCGCTAAAACATCTTTGCGCAACGCTTTAACGTTCATTCGAACTATAACGCGCCGCCCTATCGAGGCTTGTATCGGCACTTCGAATAACTGACTTGGAATTAATTCTTTAAGCTTGCCGACTGCCGCGTGGCCGCGATTATACGCCTGATCTTTGTGACAAATAAACGAGAATGCGTCCGCAGCCTCGCCGTTCACTAATATATCAACTCTAACAAGTTCGGCAGCTTTCAAGCCAATAAATTCATAATCAAGCGACGCATAGCCCCGGGTCTGCGACTTTAATTTATCGTGAAAGTCGATTATAAACTCAGACAACGGCATTTCGTAAACTAAACGCACACGCTCCGGCGTCAAATAATCCATTGACTTATACGTCCCGCGCCTGTCCTGCACAAGCTGCATTACACGCCCGACATACTCAGACGGAATAAACACCGAAAGCTTTATAAACGGCTCGCGAATTTCTTGAATTTCTGACGCATCAGGAAAGTCCGTCGGCCTATGCGCTTCGATTATCTCGCCGCCCTGCGTCACAACTTCGTAAACAACATTCGGCGCGGTCGCGACAAGTTCAACGTCATACTCGCCGCGTAATCTCTCGCGCACAACGTCCATGTGCAGCAAGCCTAAAAAGCCGCATCTAAATCCAAAGCCCAAAGCCTCAGACGTCTCCGGCTCAAAAGTCACAGCCGAGTCATTTAAACTTAATTTTTCTAACGCATCTCTTAACTGCGGATAATTATCGCGCTCTACCGGATAGAACCCGCAGAACACAACGCTCTTGACTTTGCGATAACCTGCTAAAGCTTTAGCACACGGATTATTTGCGTCAGTGATAGTGTCGCCGACTTGAGCTTCGGCCAGCGTCTTAATGCTCGCCGCGATATAGCCGACCTCGCCCGGGCCAAGACTTTCAACAGGCGTAAAGCCCGGCTTAAATACTCCGACCTCGTTGACCGGATACGCGCTCTGCGTCTGCATAAATAAAATATTTTGCCCAGTCTTAATAACTCCGTTTATAACTCGCACATAGCAAATCACGCCTCGATAATTGTCATAAACAGAGTCAAATATTAAAGCCTGAAGCGGCGCGTTCGCATCGCCCTCCGGCGCAGGAACTCTTTCGACTATGCGATCTAAAATCTCGTCAATGCCCCGCCCGTCTTTCGCGCTTGCTAAAATTGCGTCGCTTGCGTCAAGTCCTACGACGTCTTGAATTTCCTGCGCGGCGTTCTCCGGCCTCGCTGACGGCAAATCGATTTTATTTATAACGGGTAAAATTTCAAGATTTTGCTCTATAGCCTGATACGCGTTCGCGACCGTCTGAGCCTCGACGCCCTGGCTCGCGTCAACAACCAAAAGCGCTCCCTCACATGCGGCAAGAGAGCGCGAAACTTCATATGCAAAATCAACGTGACCGGGCGTGTCGATTAAATTTAAAATCCAGCTGCGGCCTTTAGAATCTTTATAATCCATTCGAACCGGCACGAGCTTTATAGTAATTCCGCGCTCCCGTTCGAGCTCCAGCGAGTCTAAAATCTGAGCTTTCATGTCGCGCTTGCTTACTGTGCCCGTTCTCTCGAGCAGTCTATCCGCGAGCGTCGACTTGCCGTGGTCAATATGCGCGATTATGCAAAAATTTCTGATATTTTCTTGTTTCACTTAACTCACTTAAAATTTTTACTTTGCCTCTTCAGCCTTAGCTTCAGCTTCCGGCTCGGCCTGTCCCGCCATTTTCTTCAACGCCTCGACGCGCTCTTTCTGCTCGGCAACCTGAGCCTCGAGAGTCTTTAAATGCTCCTCTTCGGCCTTGACAAGCTCTAAAATTTTCGCGTCATACTGTACCGCAAGCTCTTTCAACTTCGCGAAATCGTCTTTTAAATCAGCGACATCCGGCAGACCGCCGCGCTCGAGCTTCGAAACGCGCTGCTCAAATTTAGCCTGCTCTGCTTTAACTTCGTCAAGCTTCGGCGTAAACTTATTCTGCAAGATCGTCCACATGATATTTAAAACTAAAACAACTCCGACGATAATCAATAAAGTTCTCTTGCTGCTGCTGTTTGACATAATTAAATTCCTCCGGCTTTTAAATTTTAAATTTTAAAATTTTAATAAATAAAAAAATTCCCACCCCGCCCTTGGACGGGGCATGATAAACAGGTGGGAAAATTTAAGCTAAATTTTAAATTAAAAATTACTACTTAACTTCAACGTCAGCTCCGGCCTCGGCGAGCTTCTTCTTAAGCTCCTCAGCCTCTTCTTTGGACACGCCCTCTTTAATAGCCTTGGGCGGATTGTCAACAAGCTCTTTAGCCTCTTTAAGTCCAAGGCCAGTGATCTCGCGGACGACTTTGATAACGCCGATTTTATTAGCGCCGGGTGCCTTGTAAACAACGTCAAACTCGGTCTTCTCCTCAGCTGCTGCCGCCGGAGCCGCCGCGCCGGGCATCGCCATCATCGCAACAGGAGCAGCCGAAGCTGACACGCCAAACTTGTCCTCAAGAGCCTTTACGAGTTCCGAAAGCTCAAGCACTGACATCTCTTCAATAGCCTTAATTAATTCTTCGTGAGCCATAATAAAAAATCCTCCTAAAATTTTAATTTCTAATTTTTAAATATTAATTTTTAATTTAAGACGCGCATTTAATTTTAATAATTTTAAAATTAAGCAGCTGCGCCTTTCTCTTTCTGATCCTTGATCTGCGATAAGCACGTGACCAGTCCGCGAATAGTGCCAGAAAGCACGTTGACAAGTCCTGACAGCGGCGCGGCAATCGTGCGCACAACCTGAGCGCGCAATACGTCCTTCGACGGAAGATCCGCGAGCGCGTACAGCTGATCTAAATCAAGCATCTTGCCGTCAAGCTGGCCGCCCTTTAACTTAAACGATTTTTGAGTCTTATCCGTCGCGTACTCTTTTAAAACTTTCGCGACTGCGACCGGATCGTCATAGCAAAGCGCGTAAATGCTCGGGCCTGCTGTTAAAGCATCTTCAAACGGCTCAAGCCCTGCCTCTTTCATCGCAATAGCAAATAAAGTGTTCTTAGCGACTTTAAGCTCGCCGCCCGCCTCGCGCACTTTCGCCCTAAGCTTCGTGCTCTCAGCAACAGTCATGCCTCTATATTCTCCGACATAAACTGCATTGGCCTTGTCAAGACGCGCTTTCAAGTCAGCTACCTGATCAAATTTAATTGCTGCCGGCATATTTTTTCAACTCCTATCCTGCCTAAATTTTAATTTAAAATATAAAGCCCTTTTGCTCAAAAATTTTCAATAAAATTTCCAAGACAAAAGGGCAAATTTATTTTATATAAATTTTTACTTTTTCCTGGGCAGAATTTTTAAAGCTTTATTAATTTAATTAAAACTCTCTGCTGTCTTGGGAAAATTAAATTTATTTTTTAATCTAAATTTATTTTAAAATTATTTAAGCTGTCTCTTTCTGCGCTAAAGCCGTGTCAACCGCAATTCCCGGACCCATCGTTGAGCTAATCGCAATGCTCTTCACGTAAGTTCCCTTTACAGACGCCGGTCTGACTTTATAAATCGCCTGTAATAAAGCCTTCACGTTCTCATAAAGCTGATCGACCGAGAAATTTTTGCGTCCGGCTGAATTATGCGTAATTCCTGATTTGTCAGCTCTGAACTCGACGCGTCCGGCCTTAATTTCTTTTACTGCATTTGCCAAATCAAACGTGACAGTTCCGCTCTTCGCGCTCGGCATTAAGCCCCTCGGGCCTAACACTTTTCCTAAACGTCCAACGGACTTCATCATGTCCGGCGTTGCGATAACAGCGTCAAAGTCCATCCAGCCGCCTGCAATGCGCTGAACCAGATCGTCGCCGCCTACTATGTCAGCTCCGGCGTCCTCGGCCTCTTTAATTTTCTCGCCCTGGGCTAAAACTAAAACTTTCTTAGTAACGCCCGTTCCGTGAGGCAGCGCGACAGTGCTTCTCACCTGCTGGTCTGCATGTCTGGGATCAATTCCCAGTCTAACATGCACTTCAATGCTCTCGTCAAATTTTGCCGTCGCAGTCTCTTTAAACAGCTCTACGGCTTCTCTCAGGCCATAAAGCTTGCCTTTCTCTATCT
Organism: Synergistaceae bacterium; assembly: GCA_017447325.1. Taxonomy (GTDB): domain Bacteria; phylum Synergistota; class Synergistia; order Synergistales; family Aminobacteriaceae; genus JAFUXM01. Next base: position 5,365 of record JAFSNU010000027.1, read on the forward strand.
TGGCGGCAGCGGCCTTGTATCTCTTGCTTCTCTTCATATTTTAAATCATTCCTCCTGTGGTAGCTAACGGGAAATTTTTAATAACCCTTCCACTTATAAAGCTAATTAATTTTAAATTAAATTAATCAGCGACTTCAAGACCCATTGAGCGAGCCGTGCCCTCGATCATGCGCATGGCTGCCTCAGTGTCGTTGGCGTTTAAGTCCGGTCTCTTCATCTCCGCGATCTCTCTAATCTTTGCGCGTGAGACCTTGCCGACTTTCGTCTTGTTCGGCACGCCCGAACCTGACTCGATACCTGCCGCTCTCTTTAATAACACGGCTGCCGGCGGAGTCTTTAACTCAAACGTGAAGCTGCGATCCGCATATACAGTTATAACAGCCGGAATTACAAGACCGGCCTGATCGGCAGTCTTAGCGTTAAACTGCTTGCAGAACTCCATGATATTAACGCCGTGCTGACCCAATGCCGGGCCTACAGGGGGCGCAGGGTTCGCCTTTCCGGCGGGAAGCTGCAGTTTAACCTGCCCAATGACTTTCTTAGCCATTTAAAAAATCCCCTCTCCTAATCTCTAAAATAATATACAAAATAAAAGCTTAAAAATTTTAAATCTTTTTAAGCTCTGTGTAATCAACGTCCAAAATTCTTTCGGCCTCGTCAAAGACGGTCTTAAATTTCACGCGTCCCTCGTCCGGCAAAACTTCAACTACAACGCCCGACTGTCCTTTGCCCTCGCCCTCTACAATCTCGACCTGATCTCCGACAGCAAATTCAAGTTCGCGTTTAGGCGACTCTTCAGACTGTTTAAGCTCGGCCATAATCTGCTCGACTTCGTCCTTGCCCAGCGGCACGGGATGATTTCCCGCTCCGACAAAGCCCGTAACGCCCGGCGTGTGACGCACAGCGTGCCATGACTTTTCATCCAAAATCATATCGACCAGCACATAGCTCGGAAATAATTTGCGTTTAGTCTGACGCGCTTTGCCGTCCTTTAACATCACATGATGTTCAATAGGCACTAAGACTTCAAAAATATAATCGCTCATGCCCATTGACTCGATGCGTTTCTCTAAATCTATTTTAACTCTATTTTCATAGCTCGAGTAAGTCTGCACAGCGTACCAGTGACGACCGCCGTCCGACTCCAAACTTAACTGCTCTAACTTGCTGTTCTCAAGATAGAGCATGTCCTCGTCAGATTTCTTAGTCTTCTTAACTTTATTAGCCTTTGCTTCGCTCATTTATAAATTTATAAAATTTTAAATTAGCCTAACAGCCACGTGAAGAACCACGCGAGCACAAAGTCGATAACTCCGAGATAAACAGAAACGCAAAGCGTAAAGACTATGACAACTAAAGTCCAATACCAGACCTGTCTTTTAGTCGGCCATGCAACTTTCTTTAATTCTGCTTTAGCCTCGCGCACAAAATTTTTTATTGCATCCATGCGCGAAATGCTCTGGGCCTTAGCCATAAACAATACCCCTTTTTAAAATTAAACTATAAACAAAACGGCAAGCCCGCAAAAATTTTTTAATTTTAAAGCGACAAGCCGCTAATTTTTAAATTCTAAATAAAATGGCAGGCCCGGCAAGACTCGAAGCGGCAAGCCGCCAATTTAAGTTTTGAAGACCAGTACTCCGCTCGTGTCTTATAAATTTTCGGCCTAAGCCATAAATTTTAAATCTTAATTAAATTCTAAATAAAATGGCAGGCCCGGCAAGACTCGAACTTGCAACCCCCGGTTTTGGAGACCAGTGCTCTGCCAATTGAGCCACGGACCTGTTTAATTTAATTTAAATTATTTAGACTCTTTATGCACTACAGAAGCCTTGCACCACTTGCAGTATTTCTTAACTTCAAGCTTCTTGCTCTGCTTCTTTTTGTTAATCGTCGTCGTGTAATTGCGCCGCTTGCATTGCGTGCAAGTAAGGCCAATAATATCGGCCACCTTAATCACCCTTCTTCTAAAAATTCTGGAGCCGACTCCCGGACTCGAACCGGGGACCCCATCCTTACCATGGATGTGCTCTACCTGCTGAGCTAAGTCGGCTTGATAAAATAAAAAATGGTGGTGGAAGTTGGATTTGAACCAACGTAGGCTCCCGCCGACAGATTTACAGTCTGTTGCCATTGACCACTCGGCCATTCCACCGTTTTAATTTTTAATATACTGGAGCCGGCGATCCGACTTGAACGGACGACCTGCTGATTACAAGTCAGCTGCTCTACCAACTGAGCTACACCGGCCTAATTAACCAGCGCTCAAAACGTTAAACATTTTATAAGCTTTTATTAATTCTGTCAAGTTATTTTTAAAAATTTTTAATTAAGCTCGCGAGCTCAAAAAATTTTTGCTCAAGCCCTCGAGCCGCTGTCAAAAAATTTTTCGTGCTAAAATATTTTTATTGATAATCAAATCAAACTTTTCCAAAAAATTTTTCGAAGTTTTTCAACTACATTTTCAACTACAACAATTTATTCTAAAATATTTTGCAGCAAGATTTTATAAATTTAATTTTAAAAATAACTTGTCACAAAATTTTCAAAAATTTTTTGTTTGATTGCTCGCATCGCGTGAAAAATTTTTTGCTCAAGTCTTGGCCTCGAGCTTTGAAAAATTTTTTGCCTGAGCAAGCCGTGAGCTTTAAAAATTTTTGCCTGAGTAAGCCCTGAGCTTTAAAAATTTTTTTGCTTGAGCTTGGCCTCGAGCTTTGAAAAATTTTTTGCTTGAGCTTGGCCTCGAGCTTGAAAAATTTTTGCGGCGGTTGCTTTAAGCTGCGGCTATCAAAATTTCAACTACTCGATAGTTGTAATTTTAATCGTAATGGCCGCGGCAATTCAATACCTGGGCGGCTTGCTTTATAGAAAAATAAAATATTTTTAGGCATGGCTCGTTATAATATGTTTAATTCAAAAAATAAAATCAAAAGATCGCTATAAAATTTATTTAATTTTATTTTATAATATTTAAAAGTTTTGAATAAAATTTTAATATAAAGGCGATGTTGTCATGAGATTAAAATTAAAATTAATTGCTTTAATGCTGTTAAGTCTTGCTGTTGAAGCTCAAGCTGCGCAAGTTGTTAATATTAATAATATTGCGGACGACTTTATAAATAATCCGATTAAGGCCAGCCAGGTCTGGAACGGTCAGGAGATTTATGCGGGCGGCGAAGTCACGGAGATAAGACAGGAGAGCTTAACGGGCGAGTTTGTAATTAGAATTAAGGGCGGACGCGCAAATTATTTTGACTGCTATTTAGATAAAAGTTCTTTAAGCGCGGCGGCGAATTTGTCGAAAGGCGGGAACATAAATATTAAAGGCGTTGTCTCCGGCTTCTCGCAGTCCCGCGACTCGATTATAGTCTCGTCTAATATAGTTAGAATTAATAACAGCGCTATTATCGACTCGATGCCCTCGCCTGAAGATATAAAGCAGGCAAGCGAAACTCCCAAGTCAAAAAATTATAACGATAGATTTAACGCGCTGTTCGCGAGCTACAGCGATAAAGACACTGAGAGCATTAATAAGAATTTTAATTTAAATAATAAAGCATCTTCAAGCCCGTCAAAAACTTTAAGCCCCGAAGAGAGTTTTAAATTATATCAAGAGGCGGCGGAGCAAGGCAGCTTTATCGCTCAGAATAATTTGGGCGTTTATTATAGAGACGGCATTATAGTTGAGAAAAATTTAGACGAGGCTTTTAAATATTTTAAGTTAAGCGCAGAGAAGAATTACGCTCCGGCGCAGTATAATTTGGGCTTGCTTTATTATAATAATAAAAATTTAAGCGAGGCCGCAAAATATTTCAATCTCGCGGCGAACAACGGCGACGCAAGGGCTTTAGTATATTTGGGCTTTATGGCGTACAGCATGAAAAATTATCCTACAGCGGCGTTTTTATACAGACAGGCAGCCGAGGCGAATAATCCGGAAGGCATGAATAACTTAGCTTCGCTTTATAGAAGCGGCCAGGGCGTGCCTAAAAATTTAAGCGAGGCTTTCGCGCTTTACTCTAAAGCTGCAGAGTTAGGGTTAAGCGCGGCAATGTTTAATTTAGGCGAGGCGTATAATAACGGCTTTGGTACGGTTAAAGATAAAGCTAAAGCTTTAGACTGGTATAAAAAGGCGGCGGCTCAGGGTTATAAACCTGCTGAAGACGCGATAAAGAAATTAACTCAGCCTCAAGCTCCGGCTAATAATAATCAAGTTAAAAAACAGCAGAAAACAAGGCCGTTCAGAGCGACAAGAATAGTGCGCAAGGGCGTTGTCTCCGGCGACATAGTTAATATCCGCAGCGAACCGAATATGTCTTCTAATAATGTAATACGCAAGCTGAAGCTCAAGACCTCCGTTAAAGTACTTAAGCAGCAGGGCAGCTGGTACTTGATCAGAACTCAAAAGGGCATAGAGGGATGGATGTCAGCTGATTATATAAATTTAATTTAAATTTTAAAAATTTTAATAATAATTTACCCCGCCTTTGAGACTTAAAGCTCAGAAGCGGGGTAATATAATTTTAATTTTAATTAACAGGATTAATCAAGCACTTCAATAATAACCTCGCGCGTAAGAACTTCGGCGTAATTAAACGAGACTAAACTATTCTCAGGCAATGCACTTACAGTAAATAATTTAGGGTATATCTCAAGTATAGTCCCTTCAATTATCTCGACCCTGTTGCGCCCTTTCGATACCCGGCAGCGCACCCGCTTGCCCTTGTACGAGGCTACTTCTTCTTTAACAGACGAGAGCGTTTTCGGCAAATCAAACACTTCCCTTAATGCTTAAATATAAAAAATTAGCCTCTATTCTAACACAAGTTTTTAATTCTTGCTATAAATAATTTATTAACGGCCAAAAATTTGCGTTAAGGCTTTAATATTTAAAGCGAGCGATTTAAATTTACCGCTTGAAAAATCTCCGGTCATGCGCCAAGCCCAGTTGTCTTTCGGCGTTGACGGAATATTTATTCGCGCCTCTGCGCCCAAATTTAAATAATCCTGCATGGGAATTATCGCAGTGTTCGCGACGGAGCTTAAAGCTAATCTAATTAAATTATGCGCGGCGTCGGCCTCGTCTAAATCTTCAGGCTCAAGGCCTAAGTATAAAGCAAGATTTTTAATCTCGTGCTCGCCCGCGTCCTTATTGAACCATCCGCGCGTCGTATTATTATCATGCGTGCCCGTGTAAATCACGTTTATTTTTGAATTATTATGCGGTGCGTAGGGACTATCCGCCGGATTTCCAAATGCAAACTGCAAGATCAACATGCCGGGCATCTCCAAATCTTTACGCAAGTCTTCAACTTCCGGCGTTAAAATTCCTAAGTTCTCAGCCCAGAAAGGCATCTCAGGAAATTCCTGCTCAAGCTGCGCAAAAAATTCTTTATAAGGCACGTCAAGCCATTTTCCAAATTCGGCGGTCTCAGCGTCGGCAGGCAAAGCCCAGTACGCGACAAGCCCTCTGAAATGATCTATGCGCACTTTGTCGAAGTCAAAAAATTCTAACAAGTGACGAAGACGAGCGACCCACCAGTGAAAATTCGTCTCGCGCATTTTATTCCAGTTATAAGTCGGATTGCCCCAGAGCTGACCTTTCGCGCTGAAATAATCCGGCGGAACTCCGGCTATCGTCACAGGATTTAAATCTTCGTCCAAATCAAATAACTCCGGAAACTGCCACACGTCCGCGCAGTCACGCGTCACGTAAACCGGCACGTCGCCGATCAAGCTTATATTTAATTTATTTAAATGCTCGCGAAGCTCGCTCATTTGCGACGCAAATATAAACTGCAAAAATTTTTGATAATTAATCTCGTCTAAATTTAAATTTATAAATTCATTAAGCGCTTGCGGCTTTCTAAACTTTAAATCTTCCGGCCAGTCATACCAAGGCCTGCCGCCCTGCGCCGCCTTAATCGCAATAAACGCGCTCCAGCCGTCCAGCCACTCGCTCTCTGCCGCGCAAAATTCTTTAAATTTATTTAATAAATTATTATTATTATTAAAATTTTTAAACGCGAGCCGGAAAATTTTATCTTTAAACTTTATTACCGCGTCATAATTAATTTTATTTAAATCTAAATTTAAAGCTTCAAAATCTTTTAAATCTTTAAGCTCAAGCAAATTATTTTTAACGAGCCATTCGGGGCTTATCACTAAATAATTTCCCGCAAAGGCCGACGTCGGACTATAAGGCGAGTTGCCGCAGCCCGGGTCTGTCGCCGTGAGAGGCAAGACCTGCCAAATTTTCTGTCCGGCCTCGTGAAGAAACTCAGCGAATTTAAACGCCTCAATTCCCAAATCTCCAATCCCGTATTTCGACGGCAGCGAAGTAACCGGCAACAACACTCCGGCCTCCCTATTAAACACTCTCTTGCTCATCTTGTTTATAAGCCCCCAGTATATATAAAAAATATATATAATTTAAAACTCTTGCCAGGGTCGCGGATCCTGGACCCATTATTGACAAAGCTTATCTTTCATCCCGCACTTCGATGTTCTCAATTAAGCGCTTATTCAAACAAGCTCTAAAATATTTAAAACTCTTGCTCGCTCTCTTGCTCAATAATTCTGCCCGCGCAGATCGTTATATACACGCTTAAATTTTTAAGCTCGTCAGGCTCAACTTTAAACGGATCTTTATTTAAAACAACTAAATCAGCGTCGCGCCATAACGCGATCTCGCCGCGCCGTTTCTCATTATTGCAGTTCCAAGCCGCGCTGTACGTGTAAGCTTCTATTGCTTCAGCCGCCGAAAGACATTCTAACGCATTATGAGTTTCCAGAGCTTCGCCGTCAAGCTCCTGTCGATTAACTGCGTAATAAAGTCCGTACATGGGATTTATATCAGCCTTTTTATTATCCCCGTACGAGTTCAAGCCCGCGCCCGAACCCGCGCAGAAAGTTATCCCGCTTCTTAACATCTCGCGCCAACGGCAGCCCGCGTCCGAACGCACGGCCATCTCCGGCTCTATAACAGCTCCGAGTCTCAAATCACGCATGCGTTTAAGCTGATTTAAATCCGCTGCTTTAGCATGAATTATTAAATGCCGCGTGTTTAAAGCTCTTGCATTAAAAGCATTTTCAAACGCGTCAAGGCACATGTTTAAAGCCGCCCCGCTGTCCGCCTGAGCTGCTATCTGCAAGCCGGCCAAGTGCGCCGTGTAAATTAATTTATTTATAACTTCAGGCTTAACTCCGTCGCACAAAATTTTTACCGGCCCGACGTGACAGAACGGCACTCCGTCTAAAGCGCTAAAGCCGGAATTTATAAAATCTAATAACTCTTCATGATTATTTATATTAATATAATTTCGAAGTCTAATCGGCATGTACTCGCTCGTGGCGACCTGGCTTGCAAAAAAATTCTGCATGTCGTTAAAATTATTATTAAAAACTAAAATATCATCAGTCCAAATCTCAGTCACGCCTAAATTTGCCGCTTTCTTGCTATAGACTTTAAATAATTTAGCTAATAATTCATAATCAAGCCCGCTTAAATCTTCGAGGCCGACGCCCTCTTCGCTCAACGCCCATTTTAATAATCCCGCGTGAGCGTCGCAAAAGCCCGGCAGTACAGTCCTGCCGTCTAAGTCTATTACATTAAATTCATCATAGCTTAAATTCAGCTCGCTCATGTTCCCAAGCCATGAGATGCGTCCCGATTCAATCACAAGCGAATTTACAGTTCCCTTGGCCGTGTGAATATTAGCGTTCACAAGCGCAAGTTTTTTATTTAAATCAAAATTAAAATTATTATTAATATTAATATCAGCCTTTAAATCTTCAGAGCCTGAACTAACTATATTATTAAAAATTTCTTCCATTTAATAATAGCCTTCGCTTCCGTAAAATAATATTTTAATCATTTTTCAACAATAAATTAAATTCTTTGCATTGCAACGCGCAAAATAATATTTATTTATAACTTACAGCCGGACATCTGTTCCCTAATTTTTCACGCAGCCACTCCGCAGCGGGGTGATAATTTAATGCAATAAACGACGCAAGCTGCAAGTGCAGACACTTTGCATAAATTTTATTATTTAAATCCAAATAATTTATCCCGCCGACGCCGCCGCGCCGCAAGCTTCTATAAATTTCAGGCTTACAGCGCGATAAAAA
>JAFSNU010000241.1 GCA_017447325.1 Synergistaceae bacterium
ATATTATAAATAAATAAATAATAATAAATATAGAGGTGATTATATGTTAAAAATTGTCTCATAGTAAATAGAGCCTGAAAATAAAACTTGCACGCTTTAATTCAAAAATTCAATTAAATTTTTTATTAGTTAAATTATTATTTCATGTTTACGAGAAATTTTAACATACTCACTGGACAAGTCTAATACAATCAGCCGCCGCGAAATTATTTTATAACTTCACGGCGGCCTTTAAAATTTTATAATTTAAATTCTAAAATTTCTCGCGTGTTCGCGCATTTTGTTTAAGTCTAACGGCTTTATATTCTCGACGATCCAGTCGCGCATAGACTGACCTTCAGGCGTGTCCTGCGAGCTTGAAAGAAATTCAAGATTTATATTAAGCTCTTTCGCCGCTTCATAAGCTAAGAGCGGCCAGACTTTGCCGATGTCGCCGATTATCGGCATGCTGCCCTCGTGACGCGCGAACGCCGACATCTCCATTCTGAACGGAATTTTTGCGGCTTTAGTCTTGGGCAGGCCCTTGTCTATAGCTTCCTGAACTAAATTATTAAGCTCGACGCATTTTCTTAAATTCTCGTCTAAGTCTATTCTAATTAATTTTTTAGATTTTAAATTATAAACGCTCTGGCCTGAGTGCGCCGCCCATATGCCATGGCCGGTATAACACTCGAAAGGTCCGTCGTGAATCTCTTGCGTTAAAGCGACTGCCGACTCGATTATAATATCGCTCTGCGCTAACATTCTTGAAATTCGCATTGATCTATTAGACACGCTTATGCTGTCGCCGATAGACATTCCGACCGCGCCGCCGCCGACAAGCTGGGGAATAGTCACTAAGACCGGAATATTTTTTGCAGCCGCCGCACCGAGCATAGTTCTTTCATCGCAGCCCCAGCCCGCGACCTCTTCAAACGGCACGCCGTAAATTTTTGCTAAATTTAAAATCTCGAGTGCTACGCGTTCGCCTCTTAAGCCCATTGGATAGGCCATGTTGCCGGCCGCTTTTATTATATTGCTGTGAACTTTTAATTTTTTGCCGCGTGCTAATAGATCTTCGTCGAGCGGCATCTCAAGTCTTAATTTATTTAAATATTCTTCGCTCAAGTCTGTGAACTCGTATAAATCTCCGCGCGGCATCTCGTCCATGTTCATGCTTAATTCACGCGCATCAACTCTAAACACTCTGTCTAAAGCTCCGCCCATCTCGTGAGAGATAACAGCCGAGCTTGTAGTCACGCAGTCGATAATTCCAACGCGTATTAACTCAGCGATTAAAGTCGTCACGCCCTCGTGAATATTAGGTCCTGAGCCAGTCACGACCGTAATTTTCCCGCCGCGCTTCTTAACGTCAACGATGCTCTTTACAGCCTGAGCTAACGTCTTTAAAGAATTTTCGTCAAGCTGCGACTTAAAATATTCAAGATTATTAAGTCCAAATAACTCCATACTGCAACACCTTCGTTCAATAAAAAGCTCTCTTAATTTAAAATTTAAATTTAAAAATTAAGAGAGCTAAATTATATTATATTTTTAATTTAATTTTAAAATTTTATTTATGTTTTTCCTGCATGAACAGCCAGTCGCGCAATGCGTCAATTCTATAGACCGCGTCGAACGAGAATTCATGTTCGGCCTGAGCAGTCTTGACGCTGCCAAGGCCTTTAAAGCCCTGCTCGCCTTCTCTTGGAATAACAGAGTGTCTTATAAATCTTGCAAAATTCGCCGTCGGACTTCCCGCAATCATGACGTTAATTAACTGCGCAAATTCTTTCTGCGGCATCTTAGCGTCCCATTCGCGCGAGCGGCTGACTTTCACGCCCTCTTCCTGAAATTTTTTAATTAAATTTGCCTGAGCTTTCACAGCGAGCTCATCGCCCTCAGCCGTGAAATAAAAGAATTTTTGACGTTTAAGCCCTTCGATGCTCGGCATCTCGCCCTGACCGGCAACAAATAATTCAGCCGTAAATAAATCCGGATGCTTGTCGGCTATGATCATCAAGGTCATGCAGCCCATCGACTGTCCCGTCACGTAAATTTTTTTTGAGTCAACTTGGAGTCCGTCTATAAGCGCGCGAATTAAATTCTCTGTCAATAAAATATATTCGGCTGCGGTCGTGCCGGTCTTGTCGTCAACTATTCGCTTGGGATACTGCGGCACTATCACTATGCACTCGCGCTTGGCCTGTTCCGTTTTGCTTGCCCAGATAATTCCGCCCAAGCCTTGTTTTAACGGCGCGTCGGTCTCTTTGCCGACCGTGCTTCCGTCAGCTATAAATACTACCAGCGGATATTTTTTATTTCCCGGGTAATTATCAGGCAAAAACATATTGCAGGGCATCTCAATTCCATTTTCAGAATAAACAAGCTGAGTAAATTTCGGCACAGTCTCTTTGATTAAATTCTGAAGCTCGGTATCGCCGCTCTTGTCCAATGCGACCGATTCAGCAAATGCAAAATTATTTAAGCTTAACAGCATAATAAATATTAAAATTAAAAATTTATATTTATGCAATTTTCAAGCTGCTCCTTTCTAATCTAAAATCTAAAAACTTTTTCTATTATAATATATTTCTTATTAATCCTGCCAAAGCCATTTAACCGGGTAAGCTTTTATATATTTATCAGCCGAGATTAAAGTCATATTCTCTGCTATTGCCTGAGAAATTATCAGCCGGTCAAACGGATCGTTGTGATGAAAATCTAATTTCTCTAATTCTTTGAGATGCGCAGCTTTAATATTAAGAATTAAAAAATGCAGCTCGTCAGAGCATATTCTCATAATATCCTGAACCGAATCAATTAAAGTCAATTTCTTTTTGCTGACTTTTATCGCCATCTCCCAGAATGACGCTATGCTGACATAAATATTTAAATCGTCCGAGCGGCCTATCAAGTTTCTTAGAAACTCTGGCAATTTCGGCGAATTCTCAATAAACCATATCAAAATATGCGTATCAAGCAAATACATGATTACATATACTCCTTGAAATCTTCAAGCGGCTCGTCGAAATCGTCAGACATAAAAATTCTGCCTTTAAGCAGTCCAGGCTTTCTGTACCAGCCGTCCTTATCAGGCACTAACGGCTTATACTCGGACTTCAAAAATTTAGCATAGCTAACTAAATTATCGATTAAGTTTTGCGGCAATCCCTGCGCGGCTTGTAATAATTCTTCCATGCTTCACATCTCCTTTTATAAATAATTAAATTTATAAATTCTAAAATTTAATTTAATAAATTTAATTATATATAAATTATTTTATTTTTCAAAAATTTTATGCTACAATAGGCAAAGCTTCGGAGACGTAGCAATATATTAAATTCAAAATCTTACGGGAAGGGGAGCGTGACTGAGCATGAGCAAGGCCACTGAAGAGGTGACGAGGCGCAATCTTGCGAAGTTAAGGCGTGAGATGGGCGAACAGGTCAGAGCCGCGATGGACGACCCTCAAGTCGTTGAAGTCATGTTGAATCCCAACGGTTCAGTCTGGACGGATAAATTAGGCAAGGGCATGGAATATTTATGCGACATGTCCGACGTTCAGGCTCTCCAAATGCTCGGAACTATAGCCCACATGCTCGGCACTGTTATTAACGCTAATAATCCCAAAGTTGAGGGCGAGCTGCCCGGCGACGGAAGCCGCGTCGAGGGCGTTATTCCGCCGATAGTTCTTCATCCGTCTTTTAACTTGCGTAAAAAAGCTTCGGCTGTGTTCCCGCTGTCAAGCTATGTTGACTCAGGCCGCGCTACGCCGGAAGACGCTGATATTTTACGCGAGGCGGTTAAGTCCCGTAAAAATATTTTAGTCGTCGGCGGAACTGGAACAGGCAAGACAACTTTCGTAAACGCGATTATAAACGAGATGAAATTATTGACGCCGCAGCATAGAATTTTAATATTAGAAGACACGGCTGAATTGCAGTGCAGTATGGATAATTTCGTCGCGATGAGATCTAACGACGGATTTTCAATGCAGGATTTATTAAAGATCGTCATGCGCCAGAGACCGGACAGAATTATCGTCGGCGAGGTCAGAGGCAAAGAAGCGTTGGACATGATCAAGGCATGGAACACAGGACACCCGGGCGGCGTCTGCACCGTTCACGCGAACGACGCACGCGCCGGACTTTTACGAATCGAGCAGCTAATCAGCGAAATTTCACAGACTCCAATGCGCGAGTTAGTCGGCGAGGCAATAGACGTCGTGGCGTTTTTAATACGAGACCCGAAGCTCGGGCCTAAATTAGCCGAATTAATCGCAGTTGACGGAGTTAAAAACAACGAGTATATATTTAGAGATTTAAGAAAGAGCGAAGCTTAAATTTAATTTAAAAGCTTTAAATTTAAATTTAAATTTATTTTATATTAAAAGGAGTTTTTGCTATGTTGAACAGTAAGTTTAGCGTTTCCAAGTGGCTTTTTGACAGAAGAGCGGCGGTCTTCGCGGCGGTGTTGCTTCTTGCAGTGCTTTGCCTTCCGATGGCGGCCTTGGCCAAGACTGATTCAGTTGCGTGGAACACCGGAATTGAGAAGTTAATCGACGCGTTGTCAGGCAAGACTGCTCTGTTAATTTCCATGGTCGGTTTGTTCTTTGCCGGCGGCATGTTGATTTTCGGCGGACAGCTCGGCGGCTTCGGACGTTCGGTCATGATGGTTGTGTTAGTCGGATCGATGCTCGGCGCTCTTACAAGCGTTGTCAAGCTCTTCGTCTCGTCTGAGGGCATGCTGTTGCTTTAATGCTTTAAGTTTAATTTAATATTATTATTAATATTTAATAATTTTAATAATGGAAGAGAGACTACGCGTTGCAATAGTAAGGCGGAGTTTGACGCGGCCGCAGTTCATTTTTGGGTGCGACCGCACTCTGTTTTTATTGCTGCTGCTGGCATGTATGGGACTGGGCTTGCCGGGCGGAATAGCAAGCGGCAATTTTATTAATTTCTTTATTGCTATTATATTATTTGCCGTGGGCGTGCAGATATTACGCGCCATGGCTAAGAAAGACCCGCTGATTATGAATATATTTAGAAAATCTGTAAAGTATCAGGAAAGTTATTCTGCAAGTTCGTACGTGTCGCACAGGGACAGGGAATATTAAAATGCCGGTAATAAACAGAACACAAGACGATAAAGACGGTTTCGCGGAGTTATTGCGCTACTCGCACATGCTCACGCCCGAGGTTATGGGACTTAAAGACGGCGGCTTCGTCGGCGGCTTCTGGGTCACAGGCCCGGACTTAGAGAGTTCGACAGCAAGAGAGCTTGAGCATTTAAGCTCTATGATGTCGCATACTATAGGTCAGCTTGACGTTCGCTGGTGCGTGCATTTCGAATTTTTCAGGCGCGAGACCCGCGATTATCCGTCGGGAAGTTTCACAGAAGCTACAACTAAATTAATAGACATGGAACGCTATTCGCAGTTCCACAGGGCCGGAAGTCATTTCGAGTCCGTCCAGGCTATTTTTATTACTTACGTGCCGCCGCGCTACGAGAAAAATGCGTTCATGCGGCGCATTCAGCAAGCTATGTTCGGCCTGAAAAGTGCCGAAGAGGAGCAAATTACAGACAGACAGCTTGCAAGATTTGAAACTGTAATGAAACACGTTCAGGATAGTTTAAGCTTGAGCATGAAAGTCAAGCGAATGACTTTTATTCCTGACACTGAGAGCGAATATAAAGACGAGAGAGCTAAAAGAGGAATTTATTCGGGACAGTCTGAATTATTAAGCGCGATAAACGCGTGCGTGAACGGGAACTGGCAGCCGGTAAGGCTTCCGGAATTTCCGTATTATTTAGACTGCTTATTTGCGCGGGACTGCATAAACGGCGACCGCATGAGCTATAACAATGACTACGTGCAGTGCATTTCGTTAATGAGCTATCCCGCCGGAACGTTTCCTACTATTTTATATAGTTTGCAGACGCTGCCGGTCGAGATGCGCTGGTCAAATAGATTTTTATTAACGGACTTGCAGGAGTCCATTAATCAGATAGAGAGGCTGCGCCGTCAGTGGACGCAGAAAGTTAAAAGTTTAACGTCGCAGATAACCGGCGTGGAAAATTTTAGAGTTGACCAAGACGCGGCGTCAATGGTCGCTGACTTGGACTCGGCGTTAAAAGACGCTCGAGCCGGCGACACAGCGTTCGGCAATCATACTTCTACTGTAATATTGCGTCATCATGATCCGGAAATTTTGGAAAATACGGCGCGTGAAGTTTTGAAAGTATTTGAACGTGCGGGCTGCAGTGCGATTTTAGAGACTATGAACAATCTCGAGGCGTTTTTAGGCTCTTTGCCCGGTCATGGCCAGGAAAATATTCGCAAGCCTTTAATCACGGCCTTAAATTTTGCTGATATGGTGCCATTGTCCAACGACTGGCAAGGCTCTAAAACTTGTCCGTGTCCGTTTTATCCGCCGAAATCTCCGGCTTTGCTTCAAGCTTCGGCGGCCGGAGGAACGCCGTTCTCGTTTAATTTACACACGGGCGACGTCGGCCATACTTTAATATTAGGGCCTACAGGCGCGGGAAAATCAACTTTATTAGCGACTATCACGGCGCAGTTCCAGCGTTATCCGAGAGGCCAGATATTTTTCTTTGACAACGGCCGCTCTATTTACCCGTTATGCGAGTCACTCGATAATTCTGTATTTTATGATTTAGGCTCGGCTGACAGCGAGATAAATTTATGTCCGCTTGCTCAGATAGACGATCCTGACGTAATGGCATGGGCGGCTGAGTGGCTTGAAATGTTAATAGAGCTTGTCTCGCCCGGCATGGTTACGCCGGCAAAGCGCGTGTTATTAAACGACGCGTTAAGAAATTTGGCCGCAAGCACGACCTGCGCGGCTGAAAGAACTCTGACAGAATATATAACGTCAGTTCAGGACGAAGATATTAAATCAGCCTTGAGCTATTATAGTTTGAGCCAGAGCGGCGGATATTTATTAGACGGCGATAGAGACGATATTAATTATGCGGCGTTTAACGCGTTTGAAATTTCGGGCTTATTAGAACGAGACAAAATCGCTCCGGCTGTATTAACTTATTTATTCTTCCAGATACAGCGAAGATTAAAGGGCGCGCCGTCGCTGTTAGTAGTCGACGAGGCTTGGACGGCAATGAAAGACCCGTTGTTCAGTGAAAAAATCCGCGGCTGGTTAAAGACTTTCAGAAAATTAAACTGCGCTGTTATCTTAGCGACGCAGTCTATTGCGGACGTTGTTAATAGTACTATACGCGACGCAGTTTTCGAGAGCTGCCCGACCAAAATATTATTGGCAAATCCTGACGCAAAAGGTCAGCAATTAGGCGCGTTTTATAGAGAATTTTTGCAGCTCAACGAGCGTCAAATTAATTTAGTTGCAAACATGGTTAGAAAGCGCGAGTATTATATAATCTCGCCGAACGGCAAGCGCGTGTTTAATTTAGGTCTCGGCCCTGTGACTTTAGCCTTTGTCGGAGCGAGCAGCGGCGATGAGCTGGCACGTGTGACTGAGCTTAAAAAGAAGCACGGTCATGAATGGCCGATTTACTGGCTTAGAGATAGAGAGCTGCCGGAGTGGGCTGACGAATGGAAGCGGATTTATGCTGAGATTCACGCGACCCAAGATGATAAAGACAAGCAGGAAATACTTGAGCATAAAGTGTCGCCGTTAAGGCCTGAAGATTTAGAAAATTTAGATAAAGATAAAGCTTCAGAGCCGGAAGAACCGGAAGAAATAGAAGCTGAATATAAAAATTAAATGCGTGAGAGCGTGCTGAAAGTTTTAAATATTATATGCTTGGCTTTATGCTTGATTGCCGTCGGAGCTGCCGCGCCGTCGAGTTATAATGCTATGCTTATGGACGCAAAAGCCGAAGATCCGGATGCAATAATGGAAGTTTTTGTCACTAAACAGTGCAACTCTTTCAGCGGCGGAATTTCGGGCTTTTTCAAAAAAGTTATAACCGGCAAATGGAAAGAGATAAATTTTGATTATTGCCCGTGCATTCCCATGGATATCGGCGAAGCGTCGAGTTTTAGCGATATATTAAGCAAGGCATGGACTTTTATAAAAAGTATTCCGGCCGGCTTCTGGTCGGGCGAGTTTGATTTGGGAATGCAGACGGAAAAGCCTCAGCTTGAGGATACGCAGAAAAAAGTTTGGGCAGAAGCTTGGAAATCCGACGCTCTCGCGCGTGAAATGGAAATTCAGGAGGCGGCTATGCTTGTGAGCATTTCGATGGCGCGGGCAAATGTTTATATCAGTGCTTATAACGCTGACGCCGCGCAGATGGCTAATGCAGCAATGTACAACAGCGATCGTAACAGCAGCGCGTTTAAAAATCTTATGAATAATCTTACGATGGAATTTCCGCTGGAAGCGTCGGGCTATAATAAAATTCAGCCTTTAAGCAGTGTTCTTCAGCCATATTTAAACCGCTGGAAGGAATTTCATCCGTATAATATTAAGGCCATGCATGATGCAGCGTCGTATTACGGCTCAATGCAGAACGCTATGAACTCGCTTTATAACGAGTTAATAAATGACGATGGCGGCTCTGATGCGTTAGCAGACATAGCTGAATTAGTTAATAAAGTTAAAGATGTAATAGATAAATTTAAGAATATACGCAGCATTACTGATATTCAGGCAATAATTGACTCTGTGTCCGGAGTGATAGACTTATTGAAAAATATTAAGATCGGCAAGCTTTCGTTTAATTCAAGAATGCTGTTCGTTCAGATTGTGAACGCTTTATTGGACGATATAGTAAAGAACTGGAAAATGTGGGTTGCGGCAGTCCTTGATAAAAATCCGCTGTATCCTTTGGAAGTAGTTAAAGATTCGTTTATACCGGTTATAAAAGATTTAGCATTATTATTAATGATAATTCCGCCGGAAAAAGGCCAGACAAAGGAGCTTCAGCTTGTAATGGCGATGCTGGATCAAAATGCTGCGCTGGTTGAGTTAAACGAGCGCGAAGTTCATAAATATATTGACTTAGGCATGTGGGGGCCTCAGGTTGAAAAGACTGTGAAACGCTGGGGCAAAGAAAATGCGGTTAGAATTTCGCATAACGCGTCTCAGTACAAAAAAAATAATAAGACGCGCAAATTAGGGTTTTAAAGGGCGTAAGTCATGAGAAAAATTTTAGATAATAAATTAATTATGATGCCGCTTATAATAGTGTTTGCGATTTCAGGTGCTTTAGTTATGTTTGCGCCGAGTACTATTAGAAGCGAGCCGAATAAAGGACTGCCGTTCAAGGCCGTCAAATTATGCGTTACTAAACCCGTGCAATTGATTTTGCAGCAGGTTATCAAGTCCGTTTTGTCGGCAATACCGGTTGTAGGATATTTATTTAAAGCTATACCGACTAAATATTATCCCGTGCCTTGCAGCTGCGGCGACAATATTTATGACTCCGCGCCGTCGCCCATGGCCATTAAGGAAAATCCGTTTGATTTTTTAGGCCTTGATATAGAGATCCCGATTATAGACTATAAATTAACTCAGAATACGCAAAAACTTCTTGAGGAAAAATTGACAAAAGAGCTTGTGCCGAAATATCAGGAAGCGGAGAAACAGCAGGCGGCCATGATTAAAACTGAAACGCCGGAAGAGCCTGACGTGATTTTAGAAGCCTATAAAAAATTACGCGAAGGCTTAATTAACGCGAATGCTCTTGCCTATACTGACAGATTTGAAGCCGAGTTTAAAAATAAATTTCCGGATTATAAATTTGAAAAATTAAGCAAGACGGAACTTGAATTTGCTCAGCTTTGGCGTTCTGTTATTGATGAATGGATGAGAGGCTTAAATGTTATAGGCCGTAATTTTCAGGACGAGCAAAATATTAGAAATACGCTTGTGAATCAGATTTTAAAGTCGTATATAAGCGCAGTGGACGATATTGGCCAGACTCAGAGCCTGCAAATGCTGGCAGCTCTTGCGGCTCAGGCGAATGCTATTACAGAAAGAAGTATGATGGAATGGAACGGACTTTTTGAAGCTTGCCTTGAATGTGTTCAGCATGAGCGGGATTTCGATGCCTCGATTGTCGAAAACGTTGTTACGATCGGAGCTAACGGAGCTAATACGACAAGGAGCAGCACAGGCACTAAAAAATTAGGATTTTAGGGGTGATTTAGATGAGATTAAAATATTTAAAATTAA
>JAFSNU010000242.1 GCA_017447325.1 Synergistaceae bacterium
AATTTTAGCTGCTCGTTCTATAGCTCTCTGCGGGCCTACTACAATAATTTTGCGGCTCGAAGCGTCGGCAACTGTCGAAAGACCCTGCAAAGGCCCTCCGGCTTGAGCTATCGCGTTAAGCTGATTTGCAACTGTCGCGGGGTCTCCGTACTTTAAATTAAACGTCTTGCTAATTCTCGCGCTGTTCGGCGTGTCCATTTTGCGCAATAAATCCACTGCTTTATTAACGTCCGTTGCACGGCCTTGCAATAAAATATCGCGGCCATTGCCAACGGGCAAAACAACAAGCGCGTTGCCGAACGACTGCTGTATAGCCGGGATGACTGACTCGACTGTGACATAGTCCAAAGGCATTATATACGTGACTGTCTCTTAGCCGTAGCCCGGGCCGCCCCTGCCCCGTCCTACTGTCGGACTCGGCGAGCTGCCGCCCTGTCTCACTATGCTATAGCTGCCCATGTCCTGAAGTGAAAAACCGTACATCTGCAAAGTCGAGAGCATTATCTGTCTCGCCTCTGTCAAGCTTGACGGTCTCGGCGATATAATAGTGATCTTTGCGTTGATATTCGGAGGAACTATAATATTTTCGCGTAATAATTCGCTCATGAAGCGCACAAATTTTACTAAATCCATTTCTTTAAAATTAAACTGCACCAAGCCTGAGCGTCTCATTGCCTGCGCCGCTTCGATTAAATTACGCTCTTCCTGCTCAGCTGCCGCCGCCTCTTCCGGCGTTAATTCAACTGTCCCTTCTGGTGCTGCCGGCTGATTGTTGCGAGCTGCCGCAAACGCAGAGTTATTAAACGCAAAAGCAAACGCGCACATCAAGCCTAACGCTAACAATTTATGTCTCTTCATAATTGCCCCTTGCCCTTTAAATTAAAAATTTTAAATAAAATTAATTAACACTATATCACAATTTTTAAAATTTTTTAAATTTTTAAATTTGACAAATTAATTAAAGTACATTATTTTATTGCTTTATAAAATTTATTTTAATTTTATTAAATATTAAACTCTCAGTGAGAGATAACGAAAGGAAGATTGATGTGTCATGATGAGAAAATTTCTGTGCGCGGTTTTATTATTAGCATTAAGTGCATGCGCAAGTTTAGCCGCAAGTCTCGACGACTTGAAATATTTAAACGGCGAGCTCAGAGTCGGAATGGAATGCGCGTACGCTCCGAACAACTGGCAGGAAGCCGTCAAGAGCGACACTAATATTGCTATTGCGAACGTCCCGGGCGCGTATGCCGAGGGCTATGACGTTCAGTTCGCGGCGATTATCGCGAAGCATTTAAACTTAAAGCCTGTAATTATAAAAATGGACTGGGACGGCTTAATCGAGGCGTTAAATCAGGGACAGATTGACGTTATAATCGCCGGAATGATGGACACAGCAGAACGCCGTCAAGCGATTAATTTTAGTAAGCCGTATCACAGCACTATATACAGCATGATGCTTAATAAAGGCTCGAAGTTCGAGAACGCGACGAGCATTCAGGACTTTAAAGGCGCAAGCGTGCTTGGCCAGAA
>JAFSNU010000243.1 GCA_017447325.1 Synergistaceae bacterium
CCCGTATAAGTCTCGCGAACAATGATAGCGTCCTTATCTTCGCTCAAAATATTTCTAACCTGCCTTTCGATATTCTGTTGGTGAGTGCTAATCCTCGCATAACCGTAAACTTTCGCCATAATAAACGCGCCTGCCCTTTCTGATTAATATTAACGTTGTGTAACTTCTAACGTTCGTATCAAATTACATTAAAAATAATACTCGTTCATTTGAATTTTGTCAAAACTTTTTACACTAAAAAGCTATAGCTTATTTTGGGTACTTTTCGAGTTACGGAGTTTTTTAATGAAATATCAGCGATAAATTAATCAAGCCGTCCGGCCTGCAAGTTGAAAAAAGTTGACATTTTACAGCGCGGTATCAGCATAGCTAACTAACAAAGGTCTAAAACAGGCTGCAAGTTATTTCAAGCTCTAAAGTGGCTGAAAAATTATCCACTCCTTTTAGCTCGGCAGTATAGCTTGAACTCATATCAAAACAGTATTAATAAAAGCTTTACTGGTGAGACATAATAATTTTTTGTCGAAGACTTTCCGATAGATTTAGTTGTAAAATATTAACTTTTTTTGCCGTGTAGCAAATTGTTTCATATAATTTTTGCTTTATGTCCTTTCTGAAAATCGCAAGAACTCTCTTTTGTGGACTAATTGTTATATCTCGAATATCTTCTCTAAGCGCAGTATTTGGTATATAATAGCCATTTTCATGAATAAATCCTACACATGCGAAAATATTTCCAACTATTTTTTCCGTATATAAAAGAGATTTTGTATTATCATAATCGCCTACCATCTTTGCGCATAAATGCAAATTCATAAGTTGAGGGAGAACAGACAGCTTCATATCTGTTGTCCCGTTTTGAGCCATATAAAAGTCATCAGGACTTAATTTCCCATTTAAGCAGCGATCATAAAAATCTTTGCTGCTTACTATACGGCCTTCGACTAATTTTATCCCTGTTAAATGTAAAAAATTTCTCGGAAGAAATGAAGCTTCAAAATATTCTGGCGTTTGTAAATCACCAAATATGAAAAGAAGGTTTTTATTCTCTAAATTATTTTTATAGCTCTTTGCACAGCTCGTAATAATTTTTATAGCAGCTTCTTTTTTCATGATGCCGTCCTTTCACAAAATTAAGGGGAAATCGATATACCGCAGCATACCTTATTCCCCCTTTTTTTGACTGATTTTTCTGCTGTCCGCCAGCTGTCGGCACATACGTCCGATAAGAACACAGTTTTTTCTGTTGCCTGCCAACGACCGGCACATACGTCCGGCAAGTATTTCGGATTAAGATGTCAGCCCATCAAAAAATTTATAATATTTTTATAAATTTTATTATAAACAAAATAAAAACTTAAAGTCAATCTTTATCTTAAAGTTAATTCCTGATACATTCTCATCAAGCTTGCGACTATGTCCGCCTCGCTTATATCTTTATCAAATTTATACGCCTCGCACACTGCCGCGTCGTTTAATCTATGAGCCTTGCGGAGTTCAACCGGCATCGTTAAATCATTATATAAATCAGCGAGCGAGCTTTCAGGATATAACGCTCGGGCGTCGAGAATTTTCTGCGCTGTCTGCTCGATCTTGACGCGCTGCTTGTCACTGGGCGACGGCCACGGGAAGTTATTATAGACAATCGTATTTGAATATTGATAACTTGGCCCGTAACGAGAAGCTACTAATCTCATCCAATCCATGTGAATGCGGCTCGTCAACACGCCGAAGTGATACAGCGTAGCGTTTGGGATTATAAATAATTTATTGCCGGGTATTACGGACTTGTCAAGCCAGCCGATAGGAATATATTTCCTTTCGCCTGATGATACAACGGGTACGGCGATATAGTCCGTCGGGCTTTCAACTCGTTCATCAAACAGTGCCGGTGTCTCAGCCTTCCGTTGCGTTGCCTGCTTCTTGTTTGCAAGTCGAAAATCCTTGACGGCCTTCACTCGCTCAAAAACGCGCAGCATGCTTGCGATCTCGTTCGGCGTCGCGTCAACGAGCCACAGGAAATAGCGCGGCTTCCTGTCTATAAAATCCTTGCCCATCATGAACGGCCTAATAAACTTCTCAAACTTCGGCTCAGACTTCAAGAGCTCGTCACGTTCAGTCTCAGTTAATATTAAGTTGCCTCCGTCCGTCGCCTGACTGCCTCTGCGCATCTCTGGCACATCGCATAACGGACTTTGACGCGTGTCAATAAAAGTTGTAACCGCGTCTCTAAGATATGGATTTATCTCATCTTTAGCATTTGTATTCTTTACACTGCCGTCCGGCTGCAAATCAAGAAAAGCTGCAAGCTCTGCCGCTCCCCATTTAAATCCTATAATCACGACGTAAACAAGAGCCATGTCCGCCGACTCACTGTTCCATTTGAACGTCCGCCACGCAAAATTTATATGAATACCAAATCTATTAAATAACGGCTTCCACACTGCGCTGACCTGCTCGCCCTGCGTTATCGAGTTAGTCGATACGAACGCAGCTTTAATATTTGTCTCCTGCATAAATTCGGCGGCCTTGAAGTACCACGCCGCAACGTAGTCAATCTTACCGGCTGATTTATAAGGCTTGCCGCTCTCGTCCAAATAAACTTTCAAAATTTCTTCTTTCTGCTCCCGCGTCTGAAGCGAGTAGCCCCTGAACGGCGGATTGCCCATAATATAATTTAA
>JAFSNU010000244.1 GCA_017447325.1 Synergistaceae bacterium
TAAAGTTCTTTCGCAGCCTGAGAGCGAGCGCGACGTTTATTTAAACGACGAATTAAAGGCGTTCAAGTACGTTAACGGCGGTTTGTTCGAAGATACACAAATTTAAATACCAAATTTAAATCAGCCTGATGATACGCCGGTTAAAATTATTCTTGAAGATATGTCAAACGGCTTTGACTGGAGCAATATCAGCCCGACGATTTTCGGCGCGCTGTTCGAAAGCACTTTAAACTCTGATACGCGAGATTCAAACGGAATGCACTATACTTCAATCGAGAATATTCATAAAGTTATAGACCCGTTGTTCCGTAGTGAGTTGAAAATTCAGCTTGACGCGATAATCAACTCACCGATCGGCGGAACTCGGACTAAGAATTTAAAGAGCATGCAAAACAAATTGTCAGGCTTAAAATTTTTAGATCCTGCTTGTGGCTCCGGAAATTTCTTGACTGAGACTTATTTATCATTAAGACGACTTGAAAATAAAATATTAAAAGAGCTTGACAATGCCGGTCAGATTAAAATGATTTTCAGTCAAGACGAGAGCCCGATTAAAGTTTCTATAAATCAGTTTTACGGCATTGAGATAAATGATTTTGCTGTGTCAGTCGCAAAAACGGCCTTATGGATTGCCGAGCATCAGATGATGAAAGAGACGCAGGACATATTGCACGACTTTTCAAGAGATTTTTTGCCGCTGAAGACTTATGTAAATATAATTGAGTCAAACGCGCTAAAAATTGACTGGCGTGAGGTCATCAAGCCTGAAGAGTTAAATTATATTATGGGCAATCCGCCGTTTAGGGGCTACTCTCTTCAGACACAGGAGCATAAGGAAGAAATAATGTCAACGAGCCATAAACAATAGCGAGGCTTCCTGTCGATAAAATCCTTGCCCCTCATGAACGGCCTGATAAACTTTTCAGCTTGCGGCTTATGCTTTAATAACTCGTCTCGCTCTTGCTCAGTCAAAATTAAATTGCCGCCCTCAGCTGGCTTGCCTCCGCTAATCATCTTTAGCACATCGCATAAAGGATTAGAACGCACGTCAATGAATATATTATCAGCGTCGATTAAATACGGGTTAATATTATTTGCCTCGTAAATCTTTTCGCCGTCATAAATTCTTGCAGCTTTATTATTTAAATTATTAAAGCCGATTATCACGACGTGAACCTGCGCCATGTCCGTTGACTCGCTGTTCCATTTTAACGTCCGCCATGCGAAATTGATTTTAATATTAAATCTCTCGATTAACGGCTTCCAAACTGCGCTGACTTGTTCGCCCTGCGTTATCGAGTTAGTCGATACGAACGCCGCTTTTATATTTGTATCTTTCATGAATTCAGCTGCCTTAAAGTACCACGCCGCAACGTAATCAATCTTTCCGGCGGATTTATAGGGCTTGCCGCTCTCGTCCGAGTAAACTTTTAAAATTTTATTCTTCTGCTCCTGCGTCTGAAGAGAGTAGCCCCTAAAGGGAGGATTAGCCATAATATAATTTAGCGTTCTTGGCTCTAGAACACCCCGCCAATCAATTTTTAATGCGTTAGACATGTAAATCCTTCATAAGTTTTTAGAGGTGGGTTCTCACCCGTATAATCGTGTAATATGTCAAGGGTCTCTTTCATCATATGATGCTCGGCAATCCATAAGGCAGTTTTGGTAACTGACACAGCAAAATCATTTATCTCAATGCCGTAAAACTGATTTATAGAAACTTTAATCGGGCTCTAGTCTTGATTAAAAATCATCTTAATCTGCCCGGCCTTGTCAAGCTCTTTTAAAATCTTATTCTCAAGATGTCTTAATGATAAATAAGTCTCAGTCAAGAAATTTCCGGAGCCGCAAGCGGGGTCTAAAAACTTTAAGCCAGCTAATTTGTCTTGAAACTTCGCAAGCTCTTTATTACGCTTCGCATTAAGCGGCTGATTAACTATTGCATCAAACTGCGCTTTCAATGCCTCTAAGAATAAATGTTCTATGACTAGATGAATATTCTCTATTGAAGTATAGTGCATACCGTTTGAACTGCGCGTCTCAGGATTTAGCGTGCTCTCAAAGACCGCACCGAAAATCGTCGGGCTGATATTGCTCCAATCGAAGCCGTTTGACATATCTTCAAGAATTATCCTCAACGGCTCACTGTCCGGACTATTCAACTTTGGAATTTCGATTTATATATCTTCAAACAATCCGCCGTTGACGTACGGGAATGCCCTTAATTCGTCGTTTAAATAAACGTCGCGTTCGCTCTCATCCTGCGAAAGAACTTTAAACAAGTCAAGCATGGCGCGCCGCGCGTCATGCGAGTTAGCTTTTAAATAATCATGGAATGCGCCCTTATTAAAAAGGTCGGAATCTTCAGCATAAAGCAAAAACACTATTCGAACACAAAAGATGTTTAGACTTCTTAAAGCTTCCGGACTTTCGGGCTTTATATAACGGGGCTTGACTGCGTCATAAAGCATTTTGACGAGCTCGCCGACTTTAACGGAAATTTCAAGCTCTCTAATTTCTTTCGGAGCTTGAGCGTTCACGTCAACTAACTTCCGTCGGAATTCTTAATTTGCTTGCTCAAGTCAACGTCAAAGCTCTTTTGCTCAACTAATACCCGCGTTGACGGGATATAAGCGTCAATAAAACTCTTGTGTTTCAGCTCGACGCGCTTCTCATAATCGATTAAAGTCCCAGGCTGTTCAACGCCACAGACATAGCGCAGCAGCTCAAGCCAGAATTTTTGCGTGTCGCTCTTCTCGTCGCCTCTATCTGTCCAACGAGCTTTAAAAATCATTTATCGCACTTTTGCTCATTCATAAAATTACTCCTCGTTTTTTAATATGTGAAATTATTATCGAGTAATAATATTATTATATTACCATTCAAATTAACGTAATAACGGCTCATATTCAAACGATAATACCATAAAACGATAAATATATTACTATATCAAATTACCCCCCTTAACGTCCTTTAAAAACGTTTTTACTAAAAACAAATATTCTGTCTGATAACTTAGAACAGCGCAAAAACAGCAAGTCGCGCTATAATGTTATTTTCGACTAAAGATAATATATAATTATCGCCGGTTTTATGCCAAACAAAACTTGAACGCTCGAATAAATCAATAGTACTTATAGTAGGAGTTCCTAAATCAGCCGCAATAAATTGATCATCTCCTCGATCTTCGTCCTATATCGCCTTTAAAAGAGAACGCTTATTAGGTTTTATATATTCCCTACCTGCCAGCGTTGCTAAGCTACAAAGTTTATGATTTCGCGCTGTATCGACAAAATCAATCAAAAGACAATCTTGTTTATCTGGAGCAATACGCAAGCCACGCCCTACACATTGAATGAATAAGCCTTTTGACTTTGTAGGTCTTGCCATAAGTATTAAACTCAAGTCCGGCGCATCCCAACCTTCCGTCAAAACCCCGACATTAATTAAAAGCTTGCAAATCATGATTAGAAAATCGATT
The DNA here is from genome assembly GCA_017447325.1 of Synergistaceae bacterium. GTDB lineage: Bacteria > Synergistota > Synergistia > Synergistales > Aminobacteriaceae > JAFUXM01. The sequence continues at coordinate 3,482 of JAFSNU010000244.1, forward strand.
TAAAACATCTTGCCGCTCCTCGCTATTCATATCTCCATAAACGGCCTCGCAAGATATTCCGCGATTTCGAAATGCTTCGGCAAGATGTAAAGCATGGTCAACTTTAACGCAAAAAGCAACTCCGCGCCGTCCTTCTCCCAAATTCAAATAAGAATTAACTATAAGCTCATTACGCTGAGGCGTATCTATTACCGCTGAAAGCTTATTGACTGAAAAATCTCCTGCCGTCATCGTGACATCTGAAATATCACAGTCAGTTGAGACTTCAAGCCCGCGAATATCTGATAAATAACCTGCTTTAATCATTGTTAGAATACTTCGCTCAAATATTATCTTCTCAAAAACTGCTTCAAGCCCTGCATTATCACCTCTATAAGCTGTAGCAGTCACGCCTAATAATAATTTATCCGGCTGACTGATCATAAATCCTAAGTCATTAAATATCTTCGTATAACTATCTGTGACAGCGTGATGCGCCTCATCACATATTAAAAGCTTGAAATCTCGTTTTACAAGTTCCTCAGTATGACGTGCTGCTGTCTGAACTGATGCTATACAAATATTACTTTCAAGGCCTCCGAGCTCTTCAGCCTTAAATAGCGATAGGTAAGCCTTTGGTGCTATCTCCGGTTTTTCCCCCGCTTCACACCGTACGTGCAGCTTTCACTGCATACGGCGTTCCATCGTTAGTAACTTCTTCAAATCTAAATCAGTCTACCTGTTTGTAAATTATTACTTCTTAAACAATTTTGGCGTATCCAGCAAGCTCACGAAGATTGTTTAATTTTTTCATTTGCTCTTTATTCAATTTGCAGATTACTTTGTATTTTTCCACTGCTTCCTTTGTATTAGCATGAATTAACTTGTGTATCGGCTTCAATACTAATATATTATCTGCTCCACCCTTATATTTAGGCGTTTTATGATGGCAGTGGATTTCGCTTGTTACCGTAAATTCCTGTCCTGTTACAGCGCATTTGCCCATTTGAGCAGAGAAGAGAGCTATGCGGTTATCCGCATATTCGCAGTTTTTTTATAGAGTGGCTGTCTCATAAGCTCCTTCATGAGCCTTGTGTTGATTTTAAGGCTGTCATGAATTTCAGTCCTGCCCTCCGCTGTATAGCTGCAAATTGCTCGCTTCTTATTCATCGGGTTCTTGCACTGTATATATCCGATTGGGTAGATAAGTTCGTCTGTCCCTGCTACGTATCGCAGCATTTGAGACTTGCCGTATCGTTTCCTCTCGACATCGGTCAGCTGTCTGCCCTTTCTTATTAATCTGCCTTTGAGCCGATTTGTAAGTACTGTCATAATTGCTCGATTTAGCTTATGGCAATCAAGGCTAATATCCGTTGCAATTTGATAGTAATTTTGCATTCCCATAACCTTTAGATTATAGAGACGGGTTTCTCCGAGTTCTCCTTTAATCGGGGCTGGTCTTGCAATTTTCTTAGCCTGCTCAATTAATTCTTGCTTTTTACGCTTTAATTGCTTGTCCGTAATATGCGATTGTACTACTAACTTTCGGCCTTTCCCGTGTACTCTAATTTTAAACCCTAAGAACTCTGAGTACTTTTTCTTGACGTTGACAACTTTAGTTTTTTCTTCCGAAACTTCCAACTTCAGCCGTTCTTACAGCTTTTGTGTCACCGCAATTTTTGTTAGTTCTGCTTCCGTCTTTGTTCTACAGAATATTCTAAAGTCATCTGCATAACGGACGATATACATTTCTTTGAGCTTTGTTTTACGCATTGCCCTATATCCATGGCTTTTATCTTGACTGAGCCTACCATCTGTCCGTGAGTGCTTGTATTTACATACATTTGGGTTGTTTTCCCAGTTGTTTTCTATCCAGTGGTCAAGCTCGTTTAGAACGATATTGGCAAGGAGAGGCGATATAATTCCGCCTTGCGGCGTTCCTTTCCTTGGATATAGCAGCTTTTCGTCCAGCATCCTAATCGGGGCTTTTAGTATGCGCTTGATTTTACTCTTTAAGGCCTCATCTTGAATACCCAAGGCGTACATTTGATGTAACAGTTTCTGGTGGTTCACGTTATCGAAAAATCCTTTTATATCAAATTCTACAACAAAATGTAGATTGCTACGTTGCAGCCTTCGATAGGTTTCCGCTATAGCGTGTTCCACAGACCGGTTAGGTCTA
>JAFSNU010000245.1 GCA_017447325.1 Synergistaceae bacterium
CCGTAGCTCTTAAATTTCTTTAACGCAAAATTCATATCTTCCTGACTTAATAATTTAGGCGTTCCGAAAATTTTAGCTCTAAAATAAATCTCGCAGCAAAATTCTAATTCTTCAGCTATATTAAACGCCTCAATAATATTATTTCCGGCAGCTAATAATCCATGATTGCCTAATAACACAGCTTTATTATCTTTCATTCCGTCGCGTGCCAGCTCAGCAAGCTCAAGCGACCCAAACGGCGCGTACTTCACGCACTTTACACTTTCTCCGCCAAGAGCAGCCAGATAATGCACCGGCGGCAGACCTTGCTCTAAAGCTTCCTGCGTGCATGACAAAGCCGTCGCAAAAGGCGAATGCGTGTGAACGGCCGCGCTTATATCTTCGCGTGATAAATATAAAAGCCTGTGCATGTCTATCTCGCTCGAGGGCTTGCGCTTGCCCTCTACTATCTTATTTAATTTATTATCATTTAAATCTATAACCGGCACGTCCTGCGCAGTCATCTCAAAATAATCCATGCCCGACGGGCTTATCGCAAATAAATTTAAAGCTTTATTTAATATGCTTATATTGCCGCCTGTCCCGCGCGTTAAATTATGCGTCACAAGCATTTTGCAATATTTAACTATTAATTCGCGCTCGTTATTTAATAACATGATTTAAATCCCCAACGCCTCTTTAAGCCCAGCCCAGTCAGAATTTCTAACGCTCTTATCTATCGCATTAAATTTATCCCGCTCAGCTTCAGGCATTCTGTACTTTCTTAGATCTTCTAAAATTCCGTCTATAGTATCAATATCGAAATTTCCTGCAAATTCTGCTATAGCTTCATACGCTTCGTTTAACGTATTAATATCTATCTCCGGCGCAGCTGCAAGCTCAGCTTCAGCTTTTGCATATAAAGGCGCAAGTTTAGATTTATAATCTCTATAATCTTTTAATAATTTCGGCGTCAAGCTCTCTATGCTCTCAACATCTAAATTATTCCCGCAGTCCTCTAAATGCATTGCGTCCTGAGACAAGCTCTCCGCTCCTATTAATCTTGCCGAACTTTTAAGCGCGTGAACTTTAATCGTGTAATTCTTATAATCTTTAATATTAAAATAATTCTCGATCTCTAAACTATTAGGCTCAATGCTGTTATAAAACTGCTCCAAAGTCTTAGCTAAAACCTCCTCGCTCGAACAAAATTTCACGGCATTATCATAATCCAAGCCTTGAGTTTTAGAGTAAAGTTCTTTAATTTCGCTTACTTCACGCACAGCATCCGGCTCTTGCGCCTGCTCTGCGCTCTCGTCTTCAGTATTAATAAAGACTTTCTCAGACGGCAGATATTTTATTAACGTCTCCTCGATCGCCGTACCCTCGACTGGCTTCGACAAGTAATCAGTAAAGCCCTCTTCAAGATACTTGCTGCGAGCTCCGGTCACCGCGTCAGCCGTTAAGCATATAACAGGCGTGTCATGATTTAATCCGCCTTCCTGTGACTTAACCCGGCGCATCGCTTCCGTTCCCTCCATTTGCGGCATGCGCTGATCCATGAAAATTAAATCATACTTCTTTTCTTTCGTCAGCTTCAACGCCTCAAGCCCGCTAGAGACCGTGTCAAGCTTGACTTCAGTCTTGCTTAACAAGCCCTCTACAACCGTCAAGTTCATTACAGTATCATCGACAACTAAAACATTTGCGTCCGGCGCTCTGAACGATTCTTTATACGCCCGCATCTCGTGAACATGACGCTCAAATTTTATCTGGAAATCTCCAATCGGATCATCAGATATAATTTTCTGCGGAATATGAAGCGTGAACGTCGAACCCTTGCCGTACTCGCTTTCAACTTCAACAGTGCCGTTCATTAATTTTAATAAATTTTTGGTGATAGACAGGCCAAGCCCCGAGCCCTCAACCGTGTTATTGCGCACTAAGTCAACGCGTTCGAACTTGCTGAATAATTTAGGCAAGTCCTCTTTTTTAATTCCAATTCCCGTGTCAGAGACTTTAAAAGTTAAATTCATAAACAAAGCGTCGCTCTTTCCGCTGACTTCCATAGTGACGCTGCCCTCATGTGTGTATTTAACTGCATTATTTAAAATATTTAAGACTACCTGACGCACGCGCACCTCGTCGCCCCATAATCTATCAGGCAAATCATTATCAACGTTAATATAAAATTTCAAATCTTTCTGTCTTGCTTTAAACTCTATCATATTAGTAATATCGTTCAAGACAGAGCTTAATTTGTACTCGTCCTCGGCAAGCTCCATTTTGCCGGCCTCGATCTTCGAGAAATCTAAAATATCATTTATTAAAGACAATAAATTTTTGCCCGCGCTCTCGACATTACGAGCGTAAGTCGTAATTTGCTTGTCTTTACTGTTTCTAATTATCATCTCGTTCATGCCGAGCACCGCGTTAATCGGCGTTCTAATTTCGTGCGACATATTAGCTAAAAAGTCGCTCTTGGCCGTGTTGGCCTTTTCAGCCTGCGCTTTCTTTATCTCCAACGCCTTTTCACGTTTGGTCATAATCGAAAAAATGCTGAAGACTATAGCCAAGCTTATTATAACAAGTCCGGTCTGAATTAAATTGCTCTGCGTCATTGAGCTGCTTATTGCCGAGTGTATAACTTCATTTTCAACTAAATTGCCGACGCTTTCTTGAATTCTTTCGCGCATCCATAAAGTTGACGTAAAGAATAATAATAACAGCATCGCAATCCAAACGATCATGCTCTTGCCAAAACGCCTTTCTTCGTCGCGAACCATTACAAACCTGAAAAACGCGAGGCCGAGTATTCCCCAAATAGTCAAAATTAAATACGACTCAGTCGTAAGCGAGCTGACTGACCAGAAATTAGGCACTAAAATTAAATATAAAAATATAATGCTGATTAACACGCCTATAACGCTCGTGAACTGAACGAGCCTGTTGTCATCTTTGATTGCAAATTTTAATGACGAAGCTGACGCATAACAATACGCGATGCACGCGCCGATAGAATTTACGTCAACGATCCAGCCGACTGCAATACGTCCAAAGAACGGAATTAACATAGAGATGGCCATTATCAGCCAGAAAATTTTATAAGGCGTGTTGTGCTTGCTTAACTTGCCTAAAGACTTGGGCAAAATTCCCTCTTTTGTCATAGCGTAAAGCAAACGGGAAACGGCAATACAATTTCCGACAAGACCCGTCGCAACTCCTCCGGCTAAAGTCAAGGCTAAAATCCAAACGCCGGCCTCGCCCATTGCGTCCTCAGTCGCGTAAAACGCCGGCAGTGCTTTAAGACCTCTTAAATTATCAAGATCAGCAAGATACTCGACCCAGTTTGAATACTCCGGCGGAATTTCGCTCGCCGCAAGCCAAGTTAATAATACGTAAGCCGCTCCGGCTGTAATAACTCCGGCCGAAATTAATTTAAAGCTCTCGCTGCGTTTAAATTTAAATTCGCCGGTCGAGTGCGATATGCTTTCAAATCCTACAAACGCCCAAGGCACGAGCGCGACGACTTGAATAATCTGAACGAAATAATTACGCACTCCTTCTTTTGCAGACGGCGCGAACTGCGGGGCTTTAAACACAGCTCCGCCGGTGTCGAACAGAGCGACCTCACAGCATAAGACAATTCCGCAAATTAAAATTAGTGCCATTATAGTCTGAATTTTTACGGCGAGAATTCTTGAGCGAATGCAAATCAGGCCGCAAATTATAAACGCGCTTAAAGACACTAAGACCTCGCCAAGATAAATATCAAAGCCGGCTATATTATAATGAAATCCAAACTGAAAGATCGGCCCGAATAAATTTCTTGCGATTAATATAAACGCCGTCGCGTTCGCCCACATGATTGCAATATAAGGCAGAATTAAAAACCATGCGCACAAAAATCCGTGATCGTCTCCAAACGCAGCGCACGTGTAAGTGAATGCTCCGCCCGAGTCTCCGTATTTATTCATTAAATAACTATAATTATAGCCGACTATTAACATTAATATTACGCCGATCGCCATACCGATTAAAGTTCCCAGCGGGCCGGCCGTCGGCAGGAAAGTTGTGCCGGGCATTATAAACGCGCCCCAGCCTACCGCACATCCAAATGACAAAGCCCACACGTCAAGGCTCGATAAATATCTCGTCAGTCTGTTGTTAATAAAATTATTATTATTAGCTAAATCAGCCAAACTTATTACTCCCGAATTTAATTTAATTAATTAAAAATATAAAATTTTTTCTATTATAACGCACTTTATAAAGCTCTTTAAA
>JAFSNU010000246.1 GCA_017447325.1 Synergistaceae bacterium
TATGATTTTTTAGTCGACTGCCCCAGGATTAAAACACTTTTTAAACTCGGCGGACTTTACTCAGCTCTTGAAGAAGCTATCGGGACTAAAATTGATTTAGTAACTGAGGATAGCCCAGATCAAAAATTTGTGAACGAAATTAGAGAGGACGCGGTGGTCTTATATGAATAAACGCGATAAAGAAGTTTTTATAAAAATATTAAAGTATTGTCGTAAGATAGCTAAGGCTAATAAAACTTTTCATGATGATAAAACTTTATTTCTTGACGAGGAAGAAGGCTTTATTTACCGTGACGCTGTCTCGATGTCAATTCTCCAGATCGGCGAGCTTGCTAATCACTTAACGGACGAGATGCTTAAAGCGCATAAAGATATTCCGTGGAGCGAAATTGTCGGCATGCGCAATATTGCGGCGCATCATTACGATGAATGGGATTATGAAAGAGCTTGGAACACTTCACAGCAGGACATCCCAGAACTCGCAAAGAAAATTCAAGCGATATTAGACGCAGAAGCTGAATAATAAATAACTGCGTTCGTCTTAGCTCTTTAACTCTCAAACAGGCGAACGCTTTTTTATTTTAAATTTAATTAAATAATGCTAAAATGCTATTTAAATTTTAATTTATTTATAGGAGAGATTTTTTAATATGAGTAAATTTTTTAAGGCATTAGCGGTTTTGTTGGCGGCGTCGCTTTGCGCGGGCGCAGCTTGGGCGGAAGAGAAAGGCGAGAGCAAGCCGGAGCAGAAAGTCGCGGCCCGCGTTGACGGAGTTGACATAACTGAAGAAGAAGTCGCGGCATTTATTAACTCGCTCGGCGGACAGCAGGCTCAGCAGATGAAATTATTTTATAACGATCCGCAGGGACGCAAAATAATTTTAGATCAAATTATCAGCATGAAGTTATACGCGTTAGAAGGCGAGAAAGTTTTGAAGCTTGATCAAACTGAAGACTTTAAACACGCTCTTAATGACGTTAAAACTCGTATGCTCGCACAGGCGGCGATGCAGGAGCTTGTGAAAGATGTTAAAATTACTGACGAGGACGTTCAAAAATTTTATGATGCTCATCCTGAACATTTCACCCAGCCGGAGCACGTTCACGCGAGACATATTTTAATCAGCGACGACGCGAAAGCTCAGGAGACTTTAGCTAAAATTCAGGAAGATTTAAAAGCCGGCAAAGACTTTGGCGAGATCGCAAAAGAAATTTCGATTTGCCCGTCAGCTCCCAGAGGCGGAGACCTGGGCGAGTTCGGACGCGGTCAGATGGTCAAAGAGTTTGAGGACGCGGCGTTCGCGCTTAAAAATCCCGGCGATATTTCGCAGCCCGTTAAGACAAGATTCGGCTGGCATATAATTAAGCTCGAGAGCCATACGCCCGAGAGCAAAGTTGAGCTTAACGCGCAGGTCAAGGCTCAGGTTAAGCAGCAGCTCGAGGCCGAGAAAGTCCAGGCCATGCTTCACGCGCATTCGGAAGAGTTAAAGAAACAGTTTAAAGTCGAGATTATAGATTAA
>JAFSNU010000004.1 GCA_017447325.1 Synergistaceae bacterium
AAATTTAAACGGCGCATTTAATTGGATTTTAGGCGACGAAGTCACGGAAGACAGCATGGGGGCAAATAATTTATCGCAGGACAAGCAGGATATTATTAATTATTTACAAGATAATCCCGGCAAGTCACCGAAAGAAATTGCAGACGCGTTAAAAGTTAAAAATTATGACGCGTTAATACAACGATTATCAAGAATGGCTAAAGATGGGCTTTTATATAAAACGGGCTCTTTATATTATACGGGGGCGTAATATGATGTCAGTTTGTCAGTTAGAGGGTATAAATTATTATAAATACTAAATTTATTAAGCTGACATGGCCTTGTCAGTTTTGTCAGGATTGTCAGTTAATATTTCTCTTACTATCTATCTTGTCAGTAAGTAAGTATATATAAATAAACTGACAAAGCTGACAATCCTGACACGCGGTTGTCAGCCTCCTAAAATTAGTAATTGCAAATGTTTATATAGAGAAACTGACAAACTGACACGGTTATATATAAGCAAAATTTTAAATTTTAAAAAGGAGATTAAAATCATGGCAAAAGGTGCAGATTTACAGGTTTTCGACTTTAATGAACATGCAGTAAGAATTATTATGCAGGACGGCGAACCGTGGTGGGTGGCGAAAGATGTGTGTAATGTTTTGGAACTCGCAGATGTAACAAGCGCGTTAAGAGGGCTTGACGACGACGAAAAGGTTCTCCGCAAAATTAGCGGAGAATTATCAAGCAGCGGGAATCCTAATATTATGACGATTAACGAGTCCGGGCTTTATACTTTAATCATGCGCAGCAACAAGCCCGAGGCGAAAAAGTTCAGACGCTGGGTAACTCACGAAGTCTTGCCGAGCATTCGCAAGACCGGCAGCTATAACACGGCGCGTAAATACAAAGTCAGCGATATTAAAGCCATGCAGCGCATGATAGAGAAGCCCGAGTATAAATTAAGCGATGTAGAACGCCGCACAATGACGAAAAAACTTGCGGCCATACTTATGGGCGATGATGTTTTTGATAACGTTGATGAAGACGATGATTTAGTAATAGTTAAAGGCGCAAAGTCAAATAATTTAATAAAATATTTGCGTAAAGTTGGAACGGCTGATATACAAGATGCGATTGACGCAGTCGGCGGAACACAAGGCTCAATTGAAAGATTAATGTATAGATTGGCCAAGCGCGGGCTGATTAAGTCATTAGGCAATGGACGGTTCGGAATTTAATTTTAATTTTTGATAAATATTAAAAAAGGAGAATAAAATTATGGAAAAATTAACATTCAACAGCATTGACAAGGCTTTTCACGGTCAGTTAAGTTTAATAATTGAAATAGCAAAACAAAGAGCCGAGAAACGTAATTTCGACCATGGCTATGAATGGGCGAAGCCTTATTTACAACGTTTTGTAGGCTGGTACGCGTATCATAGTGTTAAAGAGTTTAAGACGGAAGAAGCTTATAATGTCGTAATAGGCAAGCTCGCTGACGAATGCTGGGCAGGGCATGACCAGGGCGTCGCGATACGTGATTATTGCGAAGAGCACAATATCTCGCTTTGGATACGCAACGTCGACGAGTTGATAACTCCATTAGAAGAAGAAAGCGTGAAGAAACGCAAAGAAGCTTATGCGAAAATTATTAAACTCGGGCTTGCGAAAAATTAAGGTGTAAATCATGACAGAGATTATTAAATTCGAAGTTCCGGGGAAGGCAGTTCCGCAGGCGAGACCGGCTGCAAGTTTCAAGGGCGGAAGATACTGGCGTTATGATCCGGTTCAGTGCCGCGAGTATAAAAATAAAATTCTTGAGTGCTTAAAAGCTCAATGCGGCATTAGTCAAGGTAATTTTGAATACACCGGCGCGGTTAAAGTTGAAGTGATTGAATACCGCAAAATTCCCAAGAGTTGGAGTAAAATTAAGAGGGCTGCTGCGCTTGAAAATAAAATCAGGCCGGTGTCTAAACCTGATACTGATAATATTTTGAAGATAGTGAAAGACGCATTGAACGGCGTGTTATGGAAAGACGATGCGCAGGTCGTCAGCGACAAAGTCGAGAAATTTTACTCGCAAGAGCCGCGGCTTGTCATAAGCGTTGAATATTTAAATGAAATGATTAATTAAAAATTAAAAAGCATGGGAGTTGAGCAAGTGACAGAG
>JAFSNU010000247.1 GCA_017447325.1 Synergistaceae bacterium
AATTCTTTGCCGTGAGCTTCTAACACGCGCGTCATCTCCGACCATTTATTTTGAAACCTGTACGCGTTGGCCATGAGCGCGTGATCTCTCGCAGAATTTTTTTGCGAGTTATATAAATTTTCCATTTGAGACCAAGCCCGCCGCCAGAATAAATCATACATGTCGGCCTTCGCGCCTGCGGCCTGAGCCTGAGAGCCTAACGCGCAAATTAAAATTATTATTAAAATAAATTTTTTAAGCATAAAATACGCCTCCTTAATTAAAATTAAATTTAAAATTTTAAATTTTTAAATTTCAAAATATTCCGGCTTAATCAAAATATCTTCAGCATTATTATTAACTGCAAACTTTAACGCCCGCATTGCCGCACTTCTGCAAATTTTTGCTATCTCGGCTCCGCTCATGTTTTCAGTCTTGCTTGCTAAAAATTTTAAATCTACATCTTTCGCAAGCTGCTTATTAGCGAGCTCGATTTTAAAAATTTCTTCGCGCGCTTTTAAATCAGGCAACGGCAATTCAAAAACTAAATCAAATCTTCCGGCAGCTAATAAAGCCGGGTCTAATAAGTCAACTCGATTTGTCGTCGCGAGCACAACAACGCCGGTTAATTCTTCAATGCCGTTCATCTCAGACATGAACTGCGCGGCTAATCTGTCTTCAGTTACGCTGAAATTATTTGCGCCCTTGCCTCGGGCTGAGATTAACGCGTCGATCTCGTCAAAATATAAAATCGACGGCGCGGCCTGTCTCGCGACTTTAAAAACTTCGCGCAATGCTCTTTCACTCTCGCCCATGAAGCGTGAAATTATAGACGAGCTTTGCACCGAAATAAAATTTACTCCGCTCTCTTTAGCCAGAGCTTTAGCTAATAAAGTTTTGCCCGTGCCTGACTTGCCGTGCAATAAAATTCCCTTCACCGGCTGAATTTTAAATTTTTCAAATAATTTTGCATGAGCAAGCGGCCAAGTCACAGCTTGAATTAATTCCTGTTTAATATCTTCAAGCCCGCCTATGTCCTGCCACGACACGTCGGGAATTTCAACGAACACCTCGCGCACTGCCGACGGTTCAATCTCCATTAACGCGCTCGTGAAATGCCTCATGCTGACTTCTAAACTTGAAATTTTTTCATACGGGATCTCTTGCGTCTCTAAATTCACATAAGGCAAAATGTCGCGCACGCACGCCATGGCCGCCTCTTTCGCCAGAGCTTCCAAGTCCGCGCCAACAAAGCCGTGCGATAAATCCGCAATTCGTTTTAAATCAACGTCGCTTGCTAACGGCATTCCGCGAGTGTGAATCTGCAAAATTTCAAGCCGCCCGTTCCTGTCAGGAATAGGCACGGAAATTTCTCTGTCAAATCTGCCGGGACGTCTTAACGCCGGGTCTAAAGCATTCGGAATATTAGTCGCTCCGATAACTACGACTTGGCCGCGAGACTCTAAGCCGTCCATTAGTGCAAGCATCTGCGCAACGACGCGGCGTTCAACTTGTTTTTCTCCGCCCATGTCAGCGCGTTTAGGTGCGATTGCGTCAATTTCGTCAATAAATATAATTGATGGTGCGCGGTCTTGAGCTTCCTCGAAAATTTTGCGTAGTCTTTCTTCGCTTTCACCGTAGAATTTGCCAATAATCTCCGGGCCTGATATGTGAGTAAACCATGCGTCAGTCTCATTTGCTACGGCGCGGGCAATTACAGTTTTACCAGTTCCGGGAGGGCCATAAAGC
>JAFSNU010000248.1 GCA_017447325.1 Synergistaceae bacterium
GTCGAGCTTGCAGTGACTAAAACTTCGCACCTGTTAGGATTGGACGCGTAATTTAATTCGACAGCTTTAATCTCGTCCGGCAAATTTCCATATTTCCAGGAATTTATATGCTGACCGGTGAATACAGCCCTTGCAGTTCCACCGGCAATGACTCTCACGGATTCATTGCAGTCAATAACAGGGTCTGAATGATCTCTGTTATCAAGAATTGTGACGTTAAGATCAGCTGAAGTCACCTCACCGATAGCGTTACTGGCGTAAATCGTAACTTTTGCACTCGTCGCATCAGTCTTATCGGCCGCAGTGACTAAAACGTCGCACCTGTTCGGATTAGCCGCCGGTTTTAATTCAATAGCATGAATTGCCTCGGGAAATGTGCCGCAAGCCCATGCTCTGATATGCTGACCGGTGAATGTTGCTTTAGCTGTTCCGCCCTTGATAACGCTTACCGTTTCGCTCTCGTCGATTACAGGGTCTTCATTATCTCCAGTTGATGCAACTTTAACCGTAAGCTTCGCCGGTGTCGCAATTTTCTTTCCGACTGCGTTGTAAGCGTAAATATTAATTACGTCGGTCAAGCCGGCCTTTACGCCGTCATGAACTTTAACTCTGACCTCACAGCGAGCCGGATTTGATAAATAATTTAATTCAACATTTTCAACAATATCAGGATTAGTATCGTCGCCGTCAGCTTCTTCCCAGCTCCACGTTCTGGTGTGCCGACCGGTAAATATCACTGCCGCAGTTCCGCCCGGGACGATGCTGATTTCCTTTGCTGTCTCGTTAATAACTGGCGTTGCGGTTTTATCGTTCTGTAAAATATTAATATAAAGCGTTTTAGGAGTTTTAATTTCCTCGCCGGCCGCGTTATATGCGTAAACATTAAGGCTTAACGGCGTTGTAGTTACTGTTGCGTTTGCTTTTGCCGTTACGATAATTTCACAGCGGTTAGGATTTGAACCGTAATTAAATTTAATGTCGTCTATGCCGTCCGGCAGCCCGCCCTTGTAGCCCCAGCGTTTTACGTACCTGCCTGTGAATACAGCCGACACACTTCCGCCCTGAACGACGCTGATAGTTTCGTCATCGTCAATTATCGGGTCTGCGTAATCTTCTGGAGCGCCGACAGTCTTAATTTTCAGCGTCGCAGCTGCGGACTTCGTATTCATACCGTTGTAAGCTGTGAGCTTTAAATCGTAGTTGCTGCCAATCGCGGCGTCAGGGCTTAACATAACGTTTACTTTGCATTTATTTCTATTCTTGCTGTAATCAAGATTTACGTCCTGTATAAAACCGGGAAGAGCTGTTGTATCGCATGACCACGTTGAAATATATTCTCCCGTAAATACTGTCTCACCAGCAGCTCCGTAAAGAACGCTTAATTCCTGTGTTGGATTATCAATTACAGGTGTTTGATATTTTGGAGCAATTGCAACGTTAACTTTCAGATCTCTTGAGACCTCATAACCGTATTGATTTGCGGCATAAACAGTCAAAGAGCCTATAGAGCCGCCGTCAGTAAGCCCGTCTATGTAATCCGTCGTTAATGTGAGAGTAGTGATCTCAGAGTTTTGATTTGTTATAGACATGTCTGCTATTGCACTCTTGTATTTATTATCAATCTTGTCATAACCAACTCTCCAGCGGCTGAAATTGGTTGTCGCTGCGCCGAGAAAGACTGTCGTTGTACCCGGGAAAGGAGAAGTCACGGAATCGTTCTCAACAGGAGATTTTATAACGGAATGCTCGGATTCTTTATCCTTGTGTATAGACACATGATTAATATTGAAAGTTAGAAACTCCCCCGTAATGGCATCTACGACCGTTACATCAAACTGGTATTCATCGCCCTCGTTGCCATTTAGCCTAATCTTAAAAGGAGCTACGAAAAAATTTGGATCATAAGGAGCTGGAAATGAGTGGCCATAACTCAGAAAGTTTTCACTGACAAACATTGGCTCACCGCTGCTCGTCAACTGCTTACCGTTAACATATACATTTTTGTATGACGCCTTTAATATCGCATAAACTCTCAGCTCAAGTCTTACCGGGTGAGCGTGCTGGCCAGTTACCGCAAAATAAAACTCACGCTCGGCATTCGCGATAAAATGTCCATCAAAAAAACTTAAATGGCGCTGATAAACTTTATTGCCCTGCCGCTCAATCGCTACAAGCCCCAAGCCTCAGCAGTTCCGGCTGAAGCTGTAACAAAACAAGAAACAAGAAGTAATAACAGGAGCAAGACCCCTGAAAATTTCTTCTTACATATAAAAAACACCTCCAAAAAATTTGTCATGATAAAATATTTCAAGAGCAGAGCCCCTGGTTTAGCCTCTTGATACTTCCAGTATGCCCTTGACTTCATTCAATCTCGCTATTATAGCATACAAATGCTCAAGATTTCTGACTTTCAAATCAAGTTTAATTCTCGCCAAGCTGTTGCCGATAGTGCCGGCCTTAACGCCTGCTATACTGCCGCCCTCGAGGCTCACCGCCTGCGCTGCGTCCCTGAATAAATCATTGCGATCCAAGCCCTCGATCTTCAATCTCGCCGTATATTTCTTCGCGTTCGCATTATTATTATTATTTGCCCATGAGACATTTACAACTTGATTTACCTGCGAGTTATTTATAATATTTTTGCAGTCTATCCTGTGAATAGTAATGCCGCGAAGCTTTGTCGAGTAGCCGACGATATCGTCGCCCGGGACAGGAGTGCAGCAATTCGCAAGCTGCACCGTAACGCCGCCCTCGCCCTCGACTAAAATATCACTATCTTGCTTGCGGCTCTGCGGCTTGTCCTGAGCATTATTATTAATATTATTTATCGAGCTTAAATCCGCAGCCGCCGGAATATGGCTGTTATGATGCTGCTGCTGCAAATATGCTAATACTAATCTCTGCGCGACGTTGCCGACTCCTAAATTGCCTGAGCCTATGCTCATTAATAATTCATCTTTGCCGTTTACGCCCAAGTCACCCGCAACTTTATTCAAGCTCGGCGCAAAATCTTCCTGCGTCTTATTATCCCTGTCATTCTTCAAGCCGCGTTTGCGCAATTCACGCTCCAAGACTTCCCAGCCGCGAGCCGTCTTCTCGTCCCTGTCAGTCTTCTCTATCTGCTTGAAATAACTTCGAATTTTCGCCCGGGTCTTGCTTGACTTGACAATTTTAATCCAGTCCTGAGACGGCGAGGCTTGCTGCGACGTGATTATATTTACTATGTCGCCGCTGTGTAATTGCGTGTTTAACGGCACTATGCGATTATTAATCATCGCACCGACGCAGTGATTGCCGACTTCAGTATGCACTGCATAAGCAAAGTCAATCGTCGTAGCTCCGTTCGGCAAAACTAACGGCTTGCCCTGAGGCGTGAACGCGTAAACTTCAGACGTCAAGAAATCGCTCTTTAATAAATCTAAAAACTCTTCGGGATCTCCGCCGGAACCCTGCTCGTCCTCTATTGCCTGACGAACCCACATCAAACGCTCGTCTAAACTATCAGCCGACACGCCTTTAGTTTTATACAGCCAGTGCGCGGCGATGCCGTACTCCGCAAGCCTGTTCATGTCGTGCGTTCTAATTTGAACTTCAAGCGGCGCACCGAACGCCATTACGGTCGTGTGCAGTGACTGGTACATGTTATTTTTAGGCGTTGCGATATAGTCGTCAAACTGCCCGGGTATAGGCACCCATATAGCATGAACAATTCCCAACACAGCGTAGCACGTCGCGACGTCCTCGACCAAAACTCTTATCGCTAAAATATCATATAAGTCATCAACGGCAAGCTTCTTGCGCTGCATCTTTTCATAAATGCTGTAAAAATGTTTCGTGCGGCCTTTAATTTTACAAGCTATGCCCTCTTTATCAAGCCTTGCGCTCAAAACTGCAATGCCGCGATTGACGACGCTCTCCATCTCCGGCAGACGCTTTTTAACCTTGTGCTTGATCTCATTATACATATCAGGATTAATATATTTAAAAGACAAGTCATCAAGTTCGCGCTTAATCTGCGAAATTCCCAATCTGTGAGCAAGCGGCGAAAATATTTCTAACGTCTCTTTTGCAATTCTAATTTGCTTATCGCGCCGCATGACGCCTAAAGTTCTCATGTTATGCAGCCTGTCCGCAAGCTTTATTAACACAACGCGTATATCATGCGCCATGACTATAAACATTTTGCGTATATTCTCAGCTTGATAATTCTGCGCGGACTTAAACGGCAGCTTGCCAAGCTTAGTAACGCCGTCAACAAGCGTCACTACTTCCTCTCCAAATTGCTCGCTTAACTCAACCGGCGTCACCGGCGTGTCCTCTAATACATCATGCAGCAAAGCAGCCGTCAAGCTTGCTAAATCTAATTTCATTCCGGCTAAAATTAATGCGGCGTTCAAAACATGAATTACATACGGCTCGCCGCTCTTGCGCTTCTGCTCTGCGTGAGCCTTTGCCGCGAAGACAAAAGCCCGTCCCAGCTGGTGCATCTGCGCGGGACTTAAAAACGTCATGCACTTTGACCATAATTCATGCCAGACGCTTTTGACGCACTCGGCCTGACTTTCAGCCGGAACTTGCGAATAAAACGCGTCGCGTAACGTCGCCATCTCCTTTACGTCCTCGCTGCCGGACAGGGACGGCACGCTCTTTACTATCGATCTAATTTCTTCCGCATTCAACGCCGCTGCTGACATCTTTTAATCACACCTCGCTTTGCCCGCGCGTCACTGCGTAGTCAAGTATAAACTGTATCTGTTCCTCGCCCCGCCAGAAGTCAACCCTTGGATGATACACCCAGCCCTCTATATCGCTATTCGCACTATTTAAGTCTCCGGGCTCAACGTTAAACGCTAATAATTTCGCGTTATTTATTCTGACTAAACTATGTTTGCCGTCGCGGCCTAAAGGCTCTACTCTGTCTATCGAAGTATGAGGCGTGTAAAACAACGGACAGGGATTGTCATTTCCGAACGGCCCGAGCTCGTTTATCTTCCGCCACTCGTTAAGCGATATTAAATCCGGCTCAACGTTCAAGACTTGAATTAACTCTTCATCAATTTTAATTTTTGCCAATAAACTTTCAAGCGAAGTTTTAACGTCCTGCCATTTGTCAATCAAGGCTGAGAATCCGGCGGCGTATCTGTGTCCGCCCCAAGCGTCAAGCATTCCCGATATTTCGCTCAAAATTCCTACAGCATTTCCTCCGACCGGCACTCTCAACGTCCCGCGGATTTTGCCGGACACCGGCGCAGCGAGCGCAACGGGACTTCTCCGCTGGGCGCATATCCTGCTGGCAACGCCGCTTAAAACTCCGATCGGCCAGGTCTCGTCAAATAAAACATGCTTGCTCACAAATTTATCTTCTTCCGTTATATTAACAGCTATCTTTTCAGATATTGCCTGACGCTTGCGATTAGCTCTAACTATGTCGCGCGCACAGTTGTAAACAACTTCGGGGCCGCCCATGCCTAATAAAGCCCTGACAGAAATATCCGCGCTTGAAATTCTGCCCGGGGCGTTTAAACACGGTATCACTCGCATTGATAATTGCTCTTCGTTTAATCGTGCCTTCTCAATGCCTAAGCAGTCAAATAATGCGCTCAAGCCCCGCCTGGGATTTTTGCGCATTAACTTCAAGCCATATTTAACTAAGCATCGATTTAAATTATTTAACGGCATACAGTCTGAGATCGTCGCTAAAGCGGCCAAGTCCAACGAATATTTAAGCCAGTCGTGCGAGGCAATATTCTCTTTCCAAGCCCAGCACCATAATACAGCCGTCGCGCATAATTTATGTTTCTCGCATGGATTAACTATAACAGGAAATGACGGCGGCGCGGCCATCGTGTGATGATCGAATACAAAAATATCCATGCCCTGTTTTTTAAACTCGTTAAGCATTTCAGAATCATTAGTTCCGCAGTCTACAACTACAAGCGTATTGCAGCCCCGTCCCGCAAGCTGCTTCGCAACGTCATAATTTAAGCCATAACCCTGAACGTCGCGTCTTGGAATAAAGTATCTAACTTGCGACGCTTTATTTCTAAATATTTCCATTGCTAAGACAGTCGCGCAGACTCCGTCCGTGTCATAGTCGCCATAGACTAAAACATTTCCGAACGAGCTTTTGGAGTTCCAAAGCTCCTGCGCTTTTTTGCTCGACTCGCCCAAGTCCAGCTCCGCCATTAATTTATTAAAATTCGGGCTTATCCAGTCGGCTACAAACTCAGGCTCTAATTTATTACTATCTTTCATCATCTCGAGAACGGCGGCGGCGAGTTCAGAGCAAGGCGTCTCCCGCGATAAATCTTTTGCGTTATTGTCTATATAATATATCTTCAAATTATCATCAGTGCATGTTGCAAGCATAACTTTTATTTCTCCGCATAAAAAAATAGTCCTGTAACAATTTCAGGCACTCGTCTTTAAGCACTCCGGCTTTGACCTCGCATCTATGATTTAATCTCGTGTCCTGTAAGATATTATAGAGCGTTCCTCCGGCTCCGGCTTTATAGTCATAAGCTCCGAACACGACGCGGCTTAATCTTGCATTAACGCAAGCCCCTGCACACATAGCGCAAGGCTCAAGCGTA
>JAFSNU010000249.1 GCA_017447325.1 Synergistaceae bacterium
AAGAAATTTATTAAGCGTGATTAAAATTAAATTTAATTTCAAGCTGATATAAAATTTAAATAAATAAATTATTATGATAATATAAATTTAAATTAATTATTTTATTCAGGAGGCGATTCTTGTGAAATTTCTTAAAAGAAGTTTTGTTTTAATTACGTTAATAGCGCTTATTGCCGCTCCGTCCTTCGCGGGTGCGCAAAAAGTAACGCTTGTTTTATTGCGCCACGGGCAAAGCATCTGGAATTTAGAGGATCGTTTTACCGGCTGGTCTGACGTTGAGTTGACAGAGAAGGGCGTGCAAGGTGCTTTAACTGCCGGCGAAGAGATGAGAAAAGCCGGTCTGAATTTTGACGTGGTTCATGTATCGCTTTTAAGGCGCGCACTTGAGACAGCATGGCTTGCTGCAAAGGGCATGGAGATGACGTGGCTTCCGGTCGAAAAATACTGGCGGCTTAACGAACGCTGCTATGGCGATCTTGAGGGCAAAACCCGCAAGGAAGTCGCAGAAGCAGTAGGAGCAGAGCAGGTTAATATATGGCGGAGAAGTTTTGACGTTCCGCCTCCGGCACTGAATTTTGATGATCCTCGTTCACCTGTCAAAGATCCGCGCTATGCTAAGCTTGATAAGAAATTTATTCCGCAGGCGGAGAGCTTAAAGGACACTATCGCACGCGTCGGGCCGTACTGGAGTGACGTCCTGCTCCCAGCGCTTTACTCCGGTAAGAACGTGCTTGTGGTCGGTCACAGCACATGCCTTCGCGCATTATCGTCATGGATTGAGCCTGCTTTATCGCCGGAAGAGCTTCAGAAGCTTGAAATACCGAATACAACGCCGGTAGTTTATGAGATCGAGTTAAGCGGGGACGGCCTGAAGATTTTATCAAGAAAAGTAATAAAACAGGACAAAAAATAATTTTTAAAAATATTTATAATAAAAGCCCAAGTGACTTGCCCGGGCTTGTCGACAGCAGAAAATTTTAATTGAAGAACGGATTGAGGCAGCAGCCTTAATTTTAATAAAGCTTGGACAGGTGAGCTTAGAAAATATTGCCGCTTCTATTGAACTTACTCTCGAGAGAGTAAAGCAGCTCGCCGCGTCCGTGTCATCGCAAGAAATAATTTAAAATTAAAATAAAACTCCCCTCCCGGAAGCTTGAGCCTGAGAGGGGAGTTAATATTATTTAAATAATATTAATTCGTTCCGAATAAGTCCTCGAAGATTATCTTAATTATCGTGTTGTCAGTTACATTGCTTAACAGTCCTGAGTTCTGTAATAGCTGGGCAAGAAGCTGCACCTTATTGCTTACGCTGCTTAACAGGTAGGCGAACTTATCCAAGTCCTCAGTGTTAGCTATTTCTCTGACTAACTCAGGCTCATCAGCACCGTTGAACTGTATGCCTAAACGAGCATGGTAATAGTCGCCGATCTTTCTGACTAACGCCCTTATGTCTCCGGCCTTAGTTGTCCTGTTGTTCAGGTAGAGCGACAACCCTGCCTTTGAGAGCAGCTCATTGATAGACGCGACTCTGTTCTCGACCTCGGACTTGGTGGCAGAAGTACCAGTGACATACAGTCCCATAAGCTTGACTAAATCAAGTGCATCGCTCTCGGCGATCCTGATCTTGTTGGCTATGTTCACGTCCAACTCCGTAAGGGTCATGGCGGTTGGCCTGGCGTTAATGCTCGAGGTGTCGGACATCGTGGCGTCAATAGCAGCTTTCAGGTTGAGCAGCGTGCTCTTTGTGCCGGTACTCGACTTGCGGTACATCTTGAAGTCGGACGAATTGCTCAAGCCGTTCGTGCCGTTGGACGCAGTCGTACGGGTGAGGTCGATGCCGATTGTATAGTCCTTGTTGTCCTGAGGATAGACCGTGACGTTGAACACGGACGTGTGCGGGGTATTCATGTAAACTTCATCGCCGTTTGACTTGCCGGTATAGGTGAGGTTAATAGTGCCGTCCAGCAATGTCGTGAACGATGACTCAGATGCGGCCTTATGCTCTACTTTAACTTCAACTGAGGCATAAGACTTGACGAATAACAGGGCTTCGTCCTTGCTGGCTGTGCCTGCGAATAAAGAATTTAAGAAAGTGGACGCTCCAGAGAAGCCCTGCCAGTATGACGTCGAAGAACTCGGAGTGACCGTGAGCCTCGTGACGTGATTGTCAGTGCTTGTGACAGTGAGCTGGAAGTCCGTCGTATGATTCTGAGTAATCTCGGCTATGTCGTGAGATACCTCAATATGCTTGTTCGACCAGACCTCGCAGTACAACCCCTGCTTGTAGTTGAATCTGGCGCTAATGTCCTCGGACTTGACGAAGCCGCTTATAAGTGACTTGAAAAGTGCTTTGTTAAACAGCGTAATGTCCGTCGAACTGACTACGATATACTGTCCAACGATGTCATCGATCGCATTGACGACCTTCCTATTGCTTACGGCACTGTTCGCTATTGCCGTGAGGTCATCTGCTATATCTCCTACTGCATCAATAAAAAGATCCCTGTTCTTAGCTGAGCGCGACGACGACGATCCGCCGCACCCACCAGTCATAACACAGAGTGCCAGCAACAGCACTAACGGTAAAAACCAAAAACTACTTTTGCGCATAAATAAAACACCTCCTAAAAATTTTAAATAAATTTTTAACATGACAAATTATACATGTTTAGTAGACGTGATTATAACGCAAAAAATTTTTATTTAGCTGATATAATTAAAATAAATTTTATAAAAATTTTTAAAAATTTAATATCAGGAGAAGTATTGATAAACATGAATTACTATATTGGCCTTGACATAGGCGGAACGAATTTAAAAGCCGGAGTGGTCGACGAGCTCGGCAATATATTAAGCGAGTCCGACATACCGACCGGAGCTGACCGGCCGCAGGAAGTTGTATTGCAGGATATAATTTCGGCGATCACCGGAGCTATTGCCGCGTCGTCAGTCTCAAAGAATAATATTCTGGCCGTCGGCGTCGGTTCGCCCGGCGTTGTCGACAGTGATACGGGAACTGTCATCTATAATAATAATTTAGGCTGGCATGACTTTAAGATCGGCGAGCTGCTTAGCAAGGCGTTGAACTTGCCGGTGCGTGTCGAGAACGACGCGAACGCTGCTGCACTCGGCGAAGTGATAGCAGGCAGCGCAAAGGGCGTTTCAAGCGCGATGATTATAACTTTAGGCACTGGCGTCGGCTCGGGCTTTGTTATCAACGAAAAAATTTGGACGGGCTTTAACTCGGCGGCCTGCGAGTTCGGCCATATGGTTATAGAGAAAGGCGGACGTTTATGCAAGTGCGGGCGGCGCGGCTGCTTTGAGGCTTATGCGTCGGCGAGCGGCTTAATCGCAATGACTAAAGAGGCTATAGCAAAAAATCCTGAGAGCAAATTAGCAAAGCTTGCAGAGCAAGAAGGTCATGTGTCAGGTCACACGGCTTTTGACGCAAAAGATTTAGGCGACGAGACGGCTATAAAAATAGTTGACGAGTATATAGATTATTTAGCTTGCGGACTTGTGAGCCTTATTAACGGACTTCAGCCGGAAGTAATAAGCATCGGCGGCGGCATCGCGAAGCAGGGCGAAAAATTATTAGCACCGCTGCGCGAGAAGATTGACAAAGAAGTTTACGGCTCAGGCCATGACGCTCATATTAAAAAAACTAAAATTATAAGCTGCACGTTGGGCTATAAGGCCGGCTTAATCGGCGCGGCCATGGCAGCAAGGCAAATAGCATAAAGCAAAATTTAACGCCTCTTGAGTTTTAAATTTTAAATTTTAAAAATTTAAAAGCTCGCGAGGCGTTTTGATTTTAAATTTATTTAAATTATTTATTTAATCCCTATAAAGCTCTTGATATACGGCGTGACGCTGTCGTACCAGTCTTTAAACTGCTTAGTCCAGACGAGCTGCGTTATAGAGAAAAATTCGTCCTCAGGGCCGCCTAATGTGTCGTGAGTTAAAGCTGACTGGTAAGTGTTTTGCGGAATAGCATAAATTAATTCGCCGGTGTGCCTTGCAGTTGCAGCCTGCGGAATGCATCCGAACGCAATTTTCTTAGTCTCTTCGTTCTCGAAGAAAGTCACTCTATACGGAACGTCGCCTATAGAGCCGGGCTGCATGTCAACGCGCCTTATTCTTGAGTAGCCGCTGTCCTGCAATTCTTTGTCGCTGTCGAGCGAAGTCCAGCTTGTGATATGCGGAGCTGCGCCGAAGTGGCGTATAAAGGCCGTTAATTTATGTCCGAAGTTTAAAAGGCCGGAGTGATGAAGCGAGAAGCCCGCGCCGGAGTGTGACGGCTGTCTCATGCTTGTTCCCATTGTGTTGACGGGTGAGAAATTATTATTATTTTTATTATTATCCCAGAGAGCGTCGGCAAATTTAGAGCCGTCGTAGCCGCAGAACGAAAATTCTAAAAGCATCGCCGCAGCTGCAACTCTGATTGGATTATGCCACCGTTCGGGTCTTATAGTTTTAAGCTGGCTGATAACTCCGCTCTTAATTAAAACGTCGGCACTTCGTCCGGCCTCGCCGATCTGCAGTCCTTCTTCTGTGAATGCTTCGGCCTCGGCTTTAGTGACAGGGAAGAACGGCCTGAACACTCCGACTTTTTTGTTAGGACCGGTGCAGTCCGCAATCCAGAGCGCGCATCTCTTATCTTCTGATAATAAAGTCATCTCTGTTTTGTCGGTCACGAGCTCAGGGCTGTGAACGACTTTCTCGAAGTTAAGGGAAAATTGCAAAAGCTTCGCGCGGATGAAATTTGTTCTCGCCGCGTACTCGGCTAAAATTTGCTGGACGGCCGGCTCGAAGTCCTGAACTAAATAATTCGTGCTCTCGCCGCGCTTCTTGCCGTTGATAGAAAGTTTGCGGTCGCGCTTCTCGACCCAGCTTAAATGAATAAGCTTTCTGGTGTTTTTGACTTTATTAAATAAAACTAAACGCGGCGCGTTGCCCTTCGTCCAAATTTGAAGCGCGAGATTTTCGTCGATGTCGCGGCTGCTGACGATTATTCCCTTGTCGTCCATTTTGTTAAATCTCTCTCCCTCTTTAAGTTTTAAGTAAGTTTAAGATGCTTTAAAATTTTTATAAAGCTTGCAAAGTCTTAATATAGCTTTAAATTAAATTTAATTTGTATTATACTACAAGCCATGAAAAGCTTGAATGATGATATTAGTTTAATAAATTTTCTGCGCAATGAGGAGCTTGCGGCGTTAAAACTTCGTGCGCTATACTCGTGCAATGGTTATATAGGCTGGCGCATGAGCAAATTCGAAGAGTACGAGTTTTATATACGCAATAAAGATTTTTTAGTTAGTGAAAACGTTTTGACTTTCACGGATGTGAACGGCAAGTTAATGGCCTTAAAGCCTGATATAACTTTATCGATTATAAGGCACATGAAAGACGAGCCGGAGAGCTTACGCAAAGTTTTTTATGACGAAAATGTCTATAGAGTATCCGGAAATTCTAAGACTTTTAGAGAAATAAAACAGGCCGGAGTTGAATGCGTCGGTGCTGTGACTGAGCGCGAAGTCAGCGAAATAATTTTGCTCGCGGCTGACAGCTTAAAATTATTAGCGGCTGATAAAAATATCTCGCTTAATATCTCGCATTTAGATTTAATAGCTGAGCTTTTAGCTAAATTAAATTTAAATTTAGAGACGCAAAATAAAATTATAAAATTTATTGCCGACAAAAATTCTCACGGAATTAAAGAGCTTTGCAACAGCGATGAGTTAGTAAAGCTTGCAAGTTTATCCGGAAGTTATAAAGCAGTCATGCCGGAGCTTGAAAATATTTTTAATAAAAATAATTTAAGCTTAAATAATTTTAAAAATATTATTAAAAATTTAATTAATAAAAATTCCGAGCTTGAAAATATTTTGCGTATAGACTTCGCGGCGGTGAGCGATTTAAATTATTATAACGGCCTTGTGTTTCAGGGCTTTATTGAGGGTATTCCGGCAAGAATTTTAGCGGGCGGCCAGTATGATAAATTAATGCGGCGCATGGGACACAAGTCCGGAGCTGTCGGCTTCGCTGTGTATCTTGACATGCTTGATAAAAGTATTAGGAGTTAGAATTAGAAGATGAGTGAAGTTTTAAATATCGCTTTGCCGAAAGGCCGTCTTGGCCAGCGGGTTTATAATTTATTTGAACAGGCCGGCTATTACTGCGAGGATTTAAAAATCGGCGAGGGACGCAAATTAATTTTTAATAATAAAGAGCTTAATATAAATTTTTTCTGGGTAAAGCCGTCGGACGTTCATGTTTACGTTGAGCGCGGAGCGGCTGATGTCGGAGCTGCGGGCAAAGATATTTTAGACGAGTATAGCCCGGACGTTTACGAACTGCTTGACTTAAAGACAGGAATTTGCAGAATGGCCGTAGCTGCGCCGGAAAATTTTGTTGAAGACCCCGAAAAAGTTTTGCGCGTTGCGACTGAGTTTCCGAATATTGCGGCGAAATATTACGCAGGTCTTGGCCGCGACATAGATATAATTAAATTAAAAGGCTCGTTAGAGATCGCGCCGATAATCGGCCTTGCTGATGTGATAGTTGACATAGTTGAAACAGGAACTACGCTGCGCGAAAATAAATTAATTATTAAAGATGAGATAATGCAGATTAGCGCGAGGCTGATTGCAAATAAGTCAAGTTTTAATTTTAAATTTAAACGCATTAATGATTTAATTAATAAGCTCGCAAGTTTAAATATTTAAGTGTTTAAATAAACGGGGCCAGGATCCGCGACCCTGGTTGCAAATAAATCAAGCTTTAATTTTAAATTTAATCGCATTAATGATTTAGTTAATAAGCTTAAAAATAAAATAAATTAAATTTAATTAGTAAATTAAAGTTTAATATTGAAAATTTTTAAAAATAGTTTATACTTTAGTTTATACTTCTATAAGCGTTTTAGCCGGAGGAGTGGGTTGTTGCCCGCTCCTTATTTATATTAATTTATATTAAATTATATTAATTTATTTAAAAGGTATTGGAGGCGAAGGCGTTTGAGTGCGCGTGAAAGAAAAGACAAGCGCGGGAGAATAGAGCGTGAAAGCAAGCGCGAAGTGCTGTTTAAATTAATAGCGGAGAAAGTCGAGAGCTTGGGCTATGAGTGCGTGCATGTCGGACTGAATAATACTTCGGGCTTGAGCATTCAAGTTTTAATAGATTTGCTCGGCGGAATAAATTTAGACGACTGCGAGCGAGTGTCTAAAGCTGTAAATTTGATGCTTGATAAGCTCGACGAAGAGGGCAGCGAATATTTAGCGGGCTTGAGAGACAGGTATTATTTGGAAGTCAGCTCGCCCGGGATAGAAAGGCCGTTATTTACTCTTGAGCATTATAAAAGATTTGAAGGACGCGAGGCAAAAATAAAACTTGCTGAGCCTTTGGACGGGCGCAAAAATTTGACCGGCAAAATTATTTTAGCTGACGTAGAGAATAAAATTATAAAAATTTATATAAAAGATGAAGAACGAGAGATGGACGTGCCGTTTAATATAATCAAGGCGGGAAATCTCAAAGAGGAGGGGCTTTGCTAAATGCAGTTGGGCCGTGAATTTATATTAACTTTAAATCAAATAGCAGAAGAGCGCGGTATCAAACTCAGCGTAATTATCTCGAGCCTCGAGGAAGCGTTAAAGTCGGCGTGCAAGAAACATCAAGGCAGCAGTCCGAACGTTGAAGTTAATATCGATGCGGATACCGGCGAGATTGAAATTAACGAGATCATGACGGTTGTTGAAGACGCTGGGAGCTTAACGCAGCCTGATAATCAAATCACGCTGAAAGATGCTAAAGCGTTGGGCTTTGTTAATGCTAAAGCAGGCGAAGAGATAAAGATCGCGAAAGATTTTTCGAGCTTCGGACGCATCGCGGCGCAGACGGCGAGGCAGGTAGTAATTCAGCATTTGAAAGACGCTGAGCGCGAAGTTATTCAGTTGGAGTACGAGGGCAGACTTCACGAGATGATGCCCGGGGTTGTGTTCAAAGTCGATCTTGCGACAGATCAAGTATTAGTCAGATTAAGCGACAGGACGGAAGCGACGCTGACTAAAAAAGAGCGGATACCAGGCGAAGTGTATAAGCTTGGCGATAAGAAACAGTTTTTATTAGTTCAAGTTGACAAGGCTACGCGCGGGCCCAAGATGGTAGTGTCGCGGACTCATCCCAGATTATTGAGAAAATTGCTGGAGCGCGAAGTGCCGGAGATACGCGACGGCTCGCTTGAAATTAAGAGCGTTGCGCGTGAGGCCGGCTCGCGGGCTAAAATCTCGCTTGAAGTTCATGATATTAATATTGATCCGATAGGCGCGTGCGTAGGGCCGTCGGGAGCAAGAATTAAGAACGTCAGCGATGAGTTAAACGGCGAGAAAGTAGATATTATAACTTGGAGCGATAATGCTGAAGATTATATCAGCAGGGCGTTATCACCGGCGCAGATTGAGAAAGTTGAAATTATCTCGAACACGGAGAAGGACAAAAAGGCGAAAGTCTATGTTTATCCGGATCAGCTCTCGCTCGCGATAGGCAAGGCCGGACAGAACGTCAGGCTCGCGGCGAAATTAACAGGCTGGAAGATTGACATTAGTGCGCTGCCAGGCGAGAAGATGCCGACGCTTCAAGATTTGTTTCATGACGCGATTTAATTAATTATTAATTATTAAGAGAAAGGAGACTTGCATTTGAATAATAAAATCAGGATTTATGAACTCGCAAAGAAATTAAACAGAGAGAGCAAGGAACTCATGTCGGTTTTAGAAAATTTAAAAATTAATGTTAAAACGCATATGAGTTCGATAGACGCGGAGACTGCGCAGATAGTCGAGGAAATTTTGGCCGAAGCTGAGTCTAACTCTAACTCTAATAATAAAAATAATAGAAATAATAAAGATAAAAATAAAAATAATAATAAGGCTGAAAATAAAAAGGCTGAGAGCAAAGAGCCGGAAGTTAAAGCGGCCAAGCCTGAAGTTAAAGAAATTAAAGAAGTAAAGCAAGAAGTTAAACAAGAAATTACAAGCAAGGAGAGTCAGGCTATAAAAGACAATAAACAGGACGGCTTAGTTGAACGGCCGCCGATCGTAACGGTAATGGGACATGTAGATCATGGCAAGACGACGCTGCTTGATTATATACGTCATTCGAACGTGACGGCTCAGGAAGCCGGAGGAATAACGCAGCATATCGGCGCGTATATCGTCATTCACGAGGGACGTCAAATCGTATTTTTGGATACGCCCGGTCACGAGGCGTTTACGGCAATGAGAGCCCGGGGCGCGAACGTGACTGATATAGTTATATTAGTTGTGAGCGCGGACGACGGAGTTATGCCGCAAACGAGAGAGGCAATTAATCATATTAAAGCAGCCGGAGTTCCGCTTGTTGTAGCGATTAATAAAATCGACAAGCCAACGGCAAATCCTGATAGAGTTAGGCAGCAATTAACAGAACTCGGAGTTTATTTAGAGGGCTGGGGCGGCGAGGTCGGAGCTGTTGAAGTTTCGGCTAAAAGCGGCAAGGGCGTGCCGGATTTATTGGAGCGCGTGTTGCTTGAGGCTGAAATGCAGGAATTAAAAGGCAGGCCTAACGCGAAGCCCGTGGGCGTTGTTATCGAGGCAAGGCTTGACAAAGGCAAGGGGCCGGTCGCGACTGTTATAGTTAAAGACGGGACGTTGAAGCACGGCGATATAGTTTTGTTTAACTCAGCATGGGGCAAGACACGCGCATTATTTGACTGGGCGGGCAAGCCGATTAAGAAGGCTGGGCCAAGTATTCCAGTTGAGATATTAGGGCTTGACGAAGTGCCGCAGCCCGGCGAGAGCTTTAGAGTTGTGAACAGCGAGCGTGAAGCAAGAGCCGCGTTAATGGAGATTAAGGCTCAGGAGCGCGACGCCGGAGCTCAGGCTAAAAAAGCTTCGCTTGAAGATTTATAT
>JAFSNU010000250.1 GCA_017447325.1 Synergistaceae bacterium
ATTAAAATTAATTTTAAATTTAAAATTTTATTAATTTATTAACGATACTTCGCAACGTCCGGAGCTTTCTTCTCTTTAAAAGCCGCACCGACTTCTTTGCACTCTTCAGTATTAAAATATAATCCAAGCGCAACGCCTGACATGCTCTGAATGCCGCCGCTAAATGCCGAGTCCGCGTTAAACGACGCTTTAATCGCCGCAAGAGACGTCGGGCTCTTAGTAACGATCTTGTCAACCCAAGCGTCAGTCTCTTCAAGCAATTTATCCGGCTCGACAACTGCGTTAATTAATCCCATTGCCAAGCACTCTTCAGCCGTGTATCTCTTGCACAAGAACCAAATCTCGCGGGCTCTCTTCTCGCCGACTATGCGGGCTAAATACGCGCTGCCGAACCCTGCATCAAAGCTTCCGACCATCGGGCCGACTTGACCGAATTTTGCCGTACTCGACGCGATAGTCAAGTCGCATACAACTTGCAGGACTTGTCCTCCGCCGATCGCAAAGCCGTTCACCGCAGCTACAACCGGCTTGGGAATATTACGAATAGTATTTAATAACTCGCTGAATAAGCTCGGCATCGGTAATTTTTCAGCAGCGGGCGCATCGTCGCTCACCGGCTCGGGAGTTCCGCCGACTGTAAAAGCTTTAGTTCCGGCAGCCGTTAATATCACCGCTCCGACTTCTTTATCAGCCCATGCGCTCTGAAACGCAACGATAAGCTCGTGAAGCGTGCGGTTCGTGAACATGTTCATGTTATCAGGACGGTTAATAGTAATCTTAGCCCTGTTATTATATTTTTCATATAAAATATCCTGAAATTCCATTTCAATCATGCTCCTAATTTAAATTTAAAATTTTTAATTAACTTACTTTTCAACTTTAATAATAAATGCTTCGCTCTCTCCGACACCGCCGCAGATAGTGCAAAGTCCGTAGCCGCCGCCGCGTCTCTTCAATTCGTAAGCCATTGTCATGACCAAACGTCCGCCGGTTGCGCCCGTAGGATGTCCGATTGCTACAGCTCCGCCGTTCGCGTTCGTCTTCGCCCTAATATCTTCAAGCAACTTAGGATCAGCCATTTTGATTAAGTCAGGCGTGGGCTCAAGTTTAGTTTTATTAGGATCTTTAATCGCCATGTAAATAGTCGAAGCTATCGGCATGACTGCAAACGCCTCGTTAATCTCGATAACATCCATCTGTTCAATGCTTAATCCCGCGTTCTTTAACGCGTTCTCAGCTGCGAAAGCCGGAATAGTTGCGATAAACTTGGGATGACCTGACGCCATTCCGTGAGATATTATCTCAGCTAAAGGCTTAACGCCGCGTCTCTTGACCTCGCTCTCACTCATTAATAACACCGCGCTTGCTCCAGTGTTAAGTCCCGGTGCGTTGCCGGCCGTGACAGTCGGACTCTGATTAACTGTCTTTAACTTCGCAAGGCCTTCAAGCGTCGTGTCAGGTCTCGGAGCTTGATCAACGTCTATAACTATATCGCCTTTCTTTTCATGCACCGTGTACGGGATAATTTCGTCCTTAAACTTTCCGGCCTTAAACGCTTCCTGATAAAGCATCTGGCTGCGATACGCCCACTTGTCCTGCTCTTCTCTAGAAATTCCAAGCTGCAGCGCAACATCTCCGGCCTGCTTTGCTCTCGGCTCATGAGTATAAGGGCATGATACGATCATAATATCTTTCAGCGTCACGTCGCCCATTCTCTTGCCCCAGCGCATGTCCTCCAAGAAATAAGGCACGTTGCTCATGTTCTCAGAACCGCCGCCGATAGTAATATTCGCCTCGCCGACGAGTATAGAACGTCTTGCCATTTCGATTGCTATCATTGACGAGCAGCAAGCTCTGTCGCAAGTCGCTGAATTGGCTTCAGGAGGCATACCGGCCTCAAGCGTGATTTGCCTTGCTATAGATCTATTTGACGTGGGCATGTTAATGCCGATATAAGTCTCCGGCACTTCGTCAGGCGCAACTTTAGCACGCGACAAAACTTCTTTCACGACATGAGCGCCAAGCTTGACCGTGCTTTCACTGCGCATAGGCCCGCCGAATTTGTCAAACGCAGTTCTCGCCGCCGAGACAATAAATACTCTTTCCATTTCAAAATTCCTCCTTATTTTCAAGCCTCTTATACCGGGGAGATTAATTAGAGTTGACGATAGGACAATGACATGTGATTATATTAAGCAAAATAATCTCCCCGAATACAAGCGGCAAATTTTATTTAATTTTTAATTTTAAATTTAATTAAATAGTCTTGCTGTCGCGCAGCTCTTTAATTCTCGCGTCAGAATAGCCTAAATCCTTTAATATATTTTCAGTGTCCGCGCCCAAGTTCGGCAGCGGCCCATAGACCGGCTCGTGATCTTCCATTTTAATCGGCGAGCCGACCATCTTTAACTTGCCGACAATCGGATCAGGCACTTCGATTAATAAATCGCGCTTCGCGATATGCGGGCAGTGCGCAACTTCTTCCGCGTTCTGAATCGGTCCGCACGGCAGACCGGCGGCCATAAACGTCTCGCACGCTTCGATTTTAGTCTTATCTTTCAGCCAGTCGTTAATAATCGGTCTAATCAAAGTCTCCATGTGCGCCGCGCGTCCCGGGCCGGACTGAATATCAGGATTTTCAAGCAGCTCTAAATGATCTATAGCCGTCAAGAATTTTTTCCACATTGACTCGGTCGTGACTATAAGCGCGATATGTCCGTCCTTGCAGGCAAAAGGTCCCCAAGGCGCGATTAATTTATCAGGGCCTCTATTAGTGACTTTGCCCGTAAAGCCGTAAATATTATGCGAACGCTCAGCAAGCGCGATCATGCAGTCATACATGGCTAAATCAAAATACTCGCCCTTGCCGGTCTTTAACACGTTTACATAGCCAAGCATCGCCGCATACGCCGCATATACTCCAGTTCCGGAGTCGCCAAGCGCAAAGCCGAGCCAAGTCGGCGCTCCGTTGGGATCGTTGCCGCAGGTGTACATCTGGCCGGACATTGCCTGAGCGATAATATCAAACGCAAGACGTTTCGAGTAAGGCCCTTCGTACTTTTTAGATCTGCCGAAGCCGCTTATCGCAACGTAAACTATTTTGGGATTTTTAGCTCTTACTTTATCCCACGTGAAGCCTAATTTTTCCATTAAGCCAGGCTTAATATTATCGATTACTATATCGACTTTCTCGATTAAGTCCCACAAAACTTTCTGGCCGTCGGGCGAACTCATGTCAAGCGTCAGGCTCTTTTTGTTTCTGTTCCAACGCGCGAAATATCCGCTCTGTGTCTCGCCGGTCTCGTCATTCTTCAAAATCGGCGCCATCTCGCGGCCTGTGTCTCCCATGCCCGGGCGTTCGATTTTAATAATCTCCGCGCCCATGTCCGCAAGCATCATCGTTGCAGTCGGCCCAGCGACCTGCTGCTCAATGCCCAGTACTTTTACTCCGTCTAAAATTCCTTTCATTATATATAACATCCCCTAATAAATTAAATTAAATATTAGAACTTTTAGCCGCCATGCTGTCGCCCATGTCTTCAATCATCTTGCCCGCGTGCATGGCCGCAAACTGCTCAAACGCAAAATTAGTAACGTCGTCAAGGCGAGTACCCGGACCGAACACGCCGCTCACGCCCTTTTCCTTCAGCCCCGGTATGTCCTGCTGGGGAATTATCCCGCCTAATATATAGACAACGTCATCAATTCCCTTTTCTTTGACTTTATCAATAACTTTCGGCACAAGCGTGTTATGCGCTCCTGATAATAAGCTAATGCCTACAACATCAATTTTCTCTTTCTCGACTATTTCAGCTATCTCGTCCGGCGTGGCCTGAAGTCC
Organism: Synergistaceae bacterium; assembly: GCA_017447325.1. GTDB lineage: Bacteria > Synergistota > Synergistia > Synergistales > Aminobacteriaceae > JAFUXM01. The sequence continues at coordinate 3,842 of JAFSNU010000250.1, forward strand.
CGTGTAAATTACTTCAGCTCCGGCGTCCTGAAACGCGCGGGCAACGACTTTTGCGCCTCTATCGTGACCGTCAAGCCCGGGCTTTGAAATTAAAACTTTCATAATTATAAATTCCTCGTTTAATTAATAATTCAAAATTAATAAATTAAAAAATTCTCATCGGCGTATATTTACCGTAAACGCCTTTTAACACTTCGCAGATCTCGCCCAAAGTCGCGTACGCACTCACGGCCTCGATCATATAGTCGCCTAAATTCTCGTCAGCTCTCGCGGCGCGTTCAATCTCGCTCAATGCGCGTTTAACTCTCTCATTATCGCGCGTTGCTTTAAGCTTATTAAGCTTTTCAGTCTGCTTAATTCTAACTTCGTCCGACACTGTGAATTTAGCCGGTTCAATCGGCTTGCCGTCAGTAAATCTATTCACGCCGACAACGATACGCTCGCCGTCGTCAACACTGCGCTGATATTTATATGCATTGTCAGCAAGCATTCTCTGCTGGAATCCCTCTTCAATGCACTTCATCGCGCCGCCTTTGCTCTCAATCTTATTAAGCAATTCTAAAACATCCTGCTCGATCTTATTAGTAAGAGCTTCGACAGCATAAGACCCGCCCAGCGGATCGACCGTCTCGGTCAAGCCGGACTCATAGCCTACTATCTGCTGAGTTCTTAACGAAACAGTCACGGCCTCTTGTGTCGGCAGCGAGATAGCCTCGTCGTACGAACTTGCATGAAATGTCTGAATGCCGCCTGCCGCCGCCGCCATTGTCTGCATTGTAACTCTAACAATATTATTCATTGGCTGCTCCGCCGTCAAAGCCGAGCCGCTCGTGAACGCGAAAATTTTTAATCTCTGAGGCTCTTCGTCCTTAATTCCGTAACGCTCTTTCATTACTCTTGCAAATAAACGCCTTGCCGCTCTGTACTTCGCAACTTCTTCAAGAAAATCAAGCTGCGCGCCCAAGAAGAAATAGCTGTTGCGAGTTGCCGCGACTATATCAACGCCGCGTTTAACAGCCGTATCAAAATATTCAATCATATCTGCAAGCGTGAACGCAAGCTCCATTGAAGCCGTAGCTCCGGCATCTCTAATATGATAGCCTGATACTGCAATCGGCGTCCAGTTCGGCAAGTGCTTTCCGCAGTACTCTAATACGTCAACGCTTAACTTAACGCCTGCCGCCGGAGGGAATATATACGTCCCGCGGCACATGTACTCTTTTAAAATATCATTCTGCAGGAAAAATCCTATTGAATTAGGATCAATATTATTCTTGCGGGCAAACGCAACGTAAAACGCAAGCATGATTATAGAATTTGCATTTGCCGTAGTTCTAATCTGCCTGACTTTCTCAAACGGAATGCCCTTAAACAACGCCTCTATATCTGCAAGACTGTCAATCGCAACGCCGACCTTGCCGACCTCGCCCTCCGACATCGCATTATCAGAGTCATAGCCCATTTGAGTGGGCAAGTCCAACGCGACCGAGAAGCCCGTTCCGCCTTGCTCTATAATATATCTAAATCTCCTGTTCGCCTCTTCAGCCGAAGCGAAGCCCGCGTACTGTCCCATTGTCCATAATTTTCCGTCACGGTACATCTCTTCACGAATGCCGCGCGTGAACGGATAATGCCCGGGCTCGCCGAGCATCTTTTCAGGCTCAAAGCCTTTTAAGTCCTCGGGCGTGTAAACTCTTTTCAGCTCATAGCCCGATAAAGTTGTGTGTTTCCTTGCTTTTTCCTCTGCCATAATAAATAATTTCCAATCCTTAAAATTTTAAATTCATCTTTTCAGCCCTAAAAATTCTCTCGTCCATGAGCTTTAACTCAGGCGAAATTTTAGGCTTAAATTCCATATTTAACAAAATATCGCGCTCTAAGTCTATGCCAGGCGCAATCTCGATTAACTCAACGCCGCAATTAAGCTTAAACACCGCGCGTTCAGTTATATAAATAATATATTGATTATTAATCAACGCGTTTTCGCCGGCAAAAGTTATTTGCTCAACGCGTTTCTTAAATTTTTTATTTAGTCCCTCGCGCAAAATTTTAATTTTTCCGTCTCCAATTTCGCACTCGAGACCATTAGCCGTGAACGTTCCCATAAAGCAAATTTTCTTAGTATTTTGAGTTATGTCAATAAAGCCGCCCGGCCCCATGCAACGCGTTCCGAACTTCGACACGTTCACATTGCCAAGCCCGTCAATCTCCGCCGCGCCTAAAACAGCCATATCTAAAGCACCGCCGTCGTACAAATCAAAATTATCAGCAACTTGATATACAGCTTCAGGATTAGCCGCAGCCCCGAAGCCTACGCCCTGAAGCGGCACGCCTCCGAATAATCCCGTCTCAACCGAAAGAGTTATTTTATCAGCCAAGCCCTCTTCGTTGGCAACGCTCGCCACTGCGTCAGGCATTCCTATTCCTAAATTTATTAAAGCATTTTGCTTTAACTCCATTGCTCCGCGCCGCCCGCAGACTTTACGCGGATTTAAACTCATAGGCTTTAATTTGCTTAAATTAATTTTAATATCGCCCGTTAGCTCAGGCCGATATTCATAATTTTTATTGCCGTAACACTGCACATGCAATTTATCATGCAAATTAGCAGGCACTTTAACTATATAATCAACTATATTACCCTGAACGTGAATATTACGGGGATGCAAATCGCCGCGCTTCACTATGTCCAAAACTTGAACTATCACAATTCCGCCGTGATTATGCGTTGCCGCCGCCATGCTCTGCTGTTCGCTCAAAAACGGCTCGCGCTCAAGCGAAATATTTCCGGCCTCATCTGCAAAGCTTCCGCGAATTATACAGGCGTCAAGCTTAAACGCGTTATAAAATAAATATTCTTTATTATTTATATTTATTAAATCTACAGGCTTAAACTTAAAAAATTTTTTCGCAAGCTCATTCATATAGCAGCCTTCAAGCCTTGGATCAACGAAAGTGTTAAGCCCAACATGCGACACAACGCCGGGATTTCCTGCCGCAACAGCCTTTAAAACTTGCGAGTAAACGCCAAGCGGCACGCACACTCCGGCAATTTTATTTTCGGCAATGCCGCGCCCTATAGCCGGAGACATCCCGACATGACCTGCGTACATGCCTCCAACTAACCCAGACGCTCGAATAATGCTGAAGCCCATGCCCTCTTCGTTCAAATCGCCCGGCGCAATTCCGGCAACTACTAATATATTACGCGGCGAATTTTCTAATTTATAACGTTCGGCAATCGCAGTTAAAATATATTCAGGCGTTGAACAGCCGCCCGAGCCGCCGATGCCCGTTACAAAATTATCCTGAATTAAGCCTGCTGCTTCTTGTGCAGTGATTACCTGCATTTTAATTTTAATTTAATTTGCGCTCTCGTCTTTCTTTGGCGCAAGTGCTTTAGCAATAAACGGGAAGACTATAGCGACTATAATCATCGCTAAAGTTATCTGCGGCGTCGCTGACTTCGCAATTTCAGCATACTCCGGCACGTTCGGCATTGAACGGGCAATAAACGCCGGAGAAGCTATCGCAATTCCGCCGATTGTAGATATAGCAGTCGCAGCATAGCCGGGACGTCTCAAAATTAATTTGTCCGTCAAAATCATAATCGGCAGCAAGACTAAAGACAAGCATGCAAGCAGCACTCCGCCCACGCCCGATTTAGCAGCCTCGATTAAGTTAAGCCCCGCGCCTAAGCTGAAGCCTAAGAAAAATAAAGTAATTCCTGAAGCCGGAGCAAGCATCTTCTGCATATTTTCGTCAAGATTGCCGACTATAATTCCAAGCGCAAACGGGATTAAAGTTCCTAAAACTACCATGACGTTAAAATGTCCGCCGGCCAAGTCTATTAATATTAAAGGCGTCGTCGGCACGGCTATAATATTCATAATTCCAACTGCCGCCTTGTCTATATTATCGCCGAAGTTATTCATCAAGCCCATATAAATTCCCGGGTTGCAGCTTGAAGCGATAATAACAAGCGCCATCGTCGAGATGCCCCAGACTGAGCCGGTCGCACCCAAAAGTTTTACGGCGATTACAGCGACAGCATAGCCGATTAATAAGCGCATTACAGTCAAAACTCCGCCGCGTGCAAGTGCTATGCCAAGCTGATTTAATTTAAGCTGACTTCCTGATACGAACAACAACATGCCTATTACTACAAGCGCGCCGTTTGCAAATATTCCGGTTGACGGAGTCGCCATGCCGGTAATAGTCCAGAAGCCGGGCCATATAGTATTAATAATCGCAGTGAAGCACATGGGAATTAAAATAATTCCGCCGGGGACTTTCTTTATTAACTTAGAGATCATTTATAAGCAAGCCTCCATTTTTAAATTTAAATTTAAATTTTAAAATTTTAATATTAACTTCAAAAAGACGGACGCCAAATTTTAAGCGTCCGCCGTTTGCAAATCTAAATTTTATTTACTTCACGGCTTTTGCGGCCATTGCCTTTTTCTTCGCTTCTGCAACGTAGCAGATAACCGGCTCGTGGCGCTGGTCGGCCTCGAGGCACAAGTTGCAATATACGCACTTCTGAATATCTTTCTGGCGGCCCTCAACCTGCTTTAAAATCCAGTCAGGATCGGCAAGCGCAGGACGGCAAACTCCGACTATATCGCAGATGCCTTTATTAATTAAATCTTCGCCGTACTCAAGGCTCGGGATTTTTCCTGAAACTATAACCGGCACGTCCGAGCCAATCTCTACTAAAGCTTTCTTCATTGCTTCAGCAAGATAAACATGGCAGCCCTCGGGCAAGTTCGCAGGCGGCATGCAGCGGCTTCCGCTGTAGCCCTTATACCATGCGCCGTCTTCAGTCTTTCCGCCGGCTGATACGCTTATAAAGTCCGCTCCGGCCTTTACGAATAACTGGCCTAATTTCGGCGTGTGCTTTATAGTGTTGCCTCCGATTACGAACTCTTCGCCGCTGATTCTAACGCCAATGCAGTAATCAGGGCCAAGAACTTTGCGGCATTCCTGAATAATTTCAGTGACGATGCGGCCGCGTCCCTCTTCGTTTCCGCCGTACTCGTCTTTACGCTTGTTTAAAAGTGATACGAACGATGAAAGCGTGTAGCCGTGCGCAGCATGAAGTTCGATTCCGTCAAATCCTGCTTCTTTGGCTCTCACTGCCGCCGCGACAAACTCTCTCTTGATTCCCTCGATGCTGTCCTCAGTGCCGTCGTCGTTAATCTTGCCGTCCTTAATCGGATAGTCCTCGATCGGGAACTTCCAGCCGGTCTTAACGGACTGCTTGACGTAATGAATAAGCTGAACGGTCATCTTGCAGCCGTACTCGTGCACCGCGTCCGTCATCTCTTTTGCGCGGGGAATAAATTTGTCGTCGGCAAGGCGTAAAAGCTTGGGACTCTTTCTCATGTTAACGCCGGTAGCTTCAACGTCGATAAGTCCGAAGCCGCCCTTTGCTCTCGCAACGTGACGAGCGATTAATTCGTCAGTTACATAGCCCTCTTCGTCGGCAAGAAGCGATACTGCCGGCAGCCACTCGAGACGGTTCTTAAGCTCAAGATTCTTAAACTTCACAGGCTCTAAAATCTTCATATCTAATTATACCCCCCGTATAAATTTATTAATAAATTTTAAATACGCCCCGCCTTTAATAATAAAATTTGGGGCCGTTATATCTAAATTAAACTACTTGCCGGCCTCGATAAGCGCCTTAATCTCAGCCTTAAGCTCTTTCTTATTGACTTTGCCTATATTAGTCTCCGGCAGCTCGTCTCTGATCTCAAGTCTCTCCGGCCACTTAAACTTCGTAAGTCCGCCCTTCTCGCACGCGGCCTGAACGTCCTCAAGCGTGTAGGGCTTGCTCTTGTCTTTCAGCGAGATAAACAAGCACGCCTTCTCGATAAACACCGGGTCAGGCATTGCGACAAGTCCGGCATTATGAACGTTGGGCATGTTGTCAAGAATGATATTCTCGACTTCCTCGCAGCTGAATTTTTCGCCGCCTCTGTTAATTGCGTCCTTAATGCGTCCCATTATAATAAAGCCATGGCCGCTCTCATGCACGCACGCGATATCGCCTGATCTATAATAGCCGTCGGCTGTGATAGCGCGTTTGTTATGCTCCGGCTCGTTATAATAGCCGCGTATAGTATAAGGTCCTCTGAAAACTATTTCGCCCGGGACTCCGGCCTTGCCCTTATAATGGAACGTGCCTCTGAAATCGCCGTTCTGGTAATTATCGCTCTCGGCTATGACAGCTCCGGTGTCAGTATCTAAAATCTTCCATTCGTCAGCAGCCGAGCAGCACATGCCTATCGTGTTATGCACTATCTCGTCAGAATCTCCAAGCACTGAGTTTGTAATAGTGCCTTCGCTCATTCCGAACTGGGAGATCAAGCGGCAGGGCAGCTCTTTCTCAACTCTCTGCGCGCTCGCCGGCTCAAGTTTAGACGCTCCGTTGACGACGATCTTCCATGAAGACAAATCATACTTCTTGCGCTCTTCGTAATTAAGCATCTTAATAATCATCGTCGGGACCATCGGGATATGCGTGACTTTCTCGCGCTCTATAGTGCGGCAGATGTCTTCCATCTGAGTTGACGGACACATAACGACTTTGCCGCCGAAGTAAAACGCTCCCTGAATGCCGGGCGCAGCAAGTACCATGTTGTGAGCTACCGGAGCGATTGCAAGCTGTATCGTGTACATGTTATAGCCAAGCTCCCAGCTGCTCTCGCGGGCGATATGCACATATGCGTTATATTCTCTCGGGATTAATTTAGGCGTGCCGGTCGTTCCGCCGGAAAGTAATAAAATGCCAACATCATGGGGATCAGGAAGTGCGGCGCGTAACTCGTCGGCTGCTCCGACTCTCTCCTCGGCTTTGTCTCTCAAGAACGTTCTTAAATCATAATAATCGCCCGGGACGTCAATCTCTTTGCCGCAGGAAACTTTATACCTAATGCTCGGGACTGCCTTTGCGACTTCATCGACTAATTCATGATAATTAAATTTTCTCGCGAAGCCCGCTACGAAATAGCCTACTGCCTCGGCCTTGGCCGCTATCTGGGAAATTTCATGAAATCTGTGCTGCGGAAGACACATGACGGGAATGACGCCGATCTTCTGAAGAGCTATCCAGATAAACACGAACTCGCAAATATTAGGAAGCTGAACGATAACTCTTTCGCCCTTCTTAAGTCCCATGTCCAAGAAGTGAAGAGCGAGCCTGTCGGACGCAAGCTTAATGTCACCGTAGGTATAACGTTCCTCGCCGTTCGAGCCGCCGACTAACGCTTCTCTGTCCCAAAAACGCTGCGCCCTCTGGTCAAACACTTTCGTGAACATCTCGCTCCATAAGCCCTTGTCCTCGTAAACTTTCGAAAGCTCTGGCTTATACGGATTCCAATATTCTTTCCAATCGTCTGCCATAAAAATTTTCCTCCATTTGAGATGAGTTTTAATTTAATTAAAAATTTTTTCGCAAAAATTATAAATTTTGCTCTAATTCCCGCCGTGCTTTAAAGCTTTAAAATAAAGCACAGCGCAGCACGCATTTATTGATTTTTAATTAATTTTTATAATTTATAATAAAGACGCAGCACGAAGTAAATTTTATAACAAGCACGTCCATCGTTCCCTTATCATAAAACTGCATATAAAATTTATTTAAAATTATTTTAAACTTAAAATAAAATTTTTAAAATATGCGTTATTACTTATTTTAAAATTTATTTAAAATTTAATTTCTATTTTAATTTCTTTAATAAATTTATCATCTTCTCTTTCTCGCCGTCGCTTAAAACTTTAAACGCATCGCAAAGATTGGCAATATGTAACGGGAAAATTTTATCCATTAATAACTTGCCTTTAGAGCTTAAAGATATTAAACTCGAACGGCCGTCGCCGGGATTTAAACGCCTTATTACTAAGCCGTCCCGCTCAAGATTTTTTATCACGACTGTCATGTTGCCGCTGCTCGATAAAACTTTTGATACTATCTCCTGAACGCTAAGCTCGCCTTTGTTATACAAAACTTCGAGCGCCATGAACTGCGCCATAGTAATCCTGTTCTCTCTGAACAAGCTCATAGATTTTTTATGGGCGAACTGATAAGCCCGCCAAAGCGCAATTATAAATTTTCCGTTTAAACGTTCGTTTTCACTGAACTGAAAATTCACGCTGTTAAAACTCCTTTCATGCTTAAAACGCATTTTATGATATAAATATAATATGCGCCTTATTTGATAAACACAACAGATATTTTAAATTATTAATAAATTTTTTTAATATTAAACAGGAGCGATTAATTATTAACATGAAGAAAATTACGCTGTATTACGGGCCTAAGCGCGAGTTTGCGCAGCTTTTGCCGAATTATAATTTTGATAAAAATTCACGCGACGAGTTCACTGACTTCGAGCTTGAACGTCCGAAAGTTTTTATGACCATAAGCGAGCTGGCTATATTAAGCGACAAGAAAGCCCGCGAGCATGTCTTTCAAATTCAGACTAAGAACAATAATAATAACGCGTCTAATCATCAGCCAGAAAATAAAATGTTTATTGACGCGCTCATCGCATGGTCGGATCAATACGCGGCTTTAAGCGAGAGTGCCGTTCAGGGCTTTTTAAGTTTCTTAGACCAGTATAATATTCAAGATTTATATCTGCAAAATCCGCCGAAGAGCATCGCCGAGCAGTTAATTAAATCGCAAGAAATTTTAAATGCCGAGATAAAAATCTTTGCGTATAAATATAATATTATAGATTTAGAAGCGCTTAAACAAATTAATTTAAATTATTCAAGCTCTATAATCGGCCAAGATAAAGCGTTAAGAAAAATTTTGCTCGCATTATATCCCTTGACCCGTGAAAATTATTCGCGCCCTGCGGTCTTATTATTTTACGGCTCTACCGGTGTCGGCAAGACTGAGACGGCAAATTTTTTAAGCAAAATTTTAAAGCAAAATTTATTTAGGCGGCAGCTCTCCATGTTTAACAGCTCAGAGTTCGCGGCGTATTTATTCGGCGGGCGGCATTCTCAAAACTGCTTTGCTAAAGATTTAATGGAGCGCGAGTCGAATATAATTTTGCTTGATGAATTTGACAAAATTGCGGGCGCATATCACAGCGCGTTTTATCAATTCTTTGACGAAGGCATTTACGAGGACAAAAATTATGCGGCGGACGCGAGACGCAGCGTTATAATCTGCACGTCTAATTATAAATCAGAGCAGGACGCGCGTGAGCATTTAAGCGCACCGTTATTCGCGAGATTTGACGCTGTAATAAAATTTGATGATTTAGACA
>JAFSNU010000251.1 GCA_017447325.1 Synergistaceae bacterium
GCAGCCAGCTTTTTTGCACCTTTTTTGAAAAAAATGGCGAGCGCGGGTAATAAAAAATGAACTCGTTTTTTATTTTTTGCTGAGAGGCGAAGAATTAACACAAAAGAGGTTAATATTATGTATGAAAGGCCAAAGTGTGAGATAATAAGAGCAAATTTAAGCAGGGGGAGCTGAGCAAGTGACAGAGAGTTTGAACGCGAAAGAGTATAAGTCTAAATTTAGATATGCCGAGAGCTGCTTGTATAATTATCAGCTTAATTTATCGAAAATAAAAACTTTAAGCGAGAAGCTTGAGAGCTTGGAGCAAGGCTCGTCTGTTAAAGCTCAGAGTTATGAGGCGATGCCATTAGGCGGGGAAGTCTCGTCTCCTGTCGAGCAGCGTGCCATGAGCATAATTAACTTACAAGACCAGCTAAAAAAATTAAAGCAGCGCACGCGTCCGATAGCCCGCATGGTTGAAGACTTAGGAAAAGATTACGGGCTCGGAGACACGCCGGATAAAATTTATTTATTATTATTAGAGCTGAGATATTTCGCGAAAGGCACGTGGACGCAGATAGCGCAAAAAATGCAAGTCAGCGAGGAGACGCTGAAATATTGGCGGCAGAGATTGGTTAGGCAGGCGATAGAGTATTTGTGTATTTAAAAATTCTTCACCGATTTTTCACCGATTTTTTACCGTTTTTTCACCGATTTTTTACCTGTTTTTCACCTAAAATTTGGAAATTCGGTGTTATAATAATAGCGTCGAAAAAACTCCAAAGGTTAAAAATTATTGCGGCACTTTATTTTTTAAAGTCGCCGCCGATTTATTTTTAATTTAAAATATTTGCCGACGATTTTGTTTTAAAAAAGTGATATAATCAGATCGGCAAAAGCTTTTTTGTGGTGACGACTCCTGATAAAGCCCTATTCATGGGGCTTTTATTTTTATATTAAGTGATGAGCGGGTAACTGCTCCGACTAAGCGCGAATTAAAAATAATAGAGCGCGTCCAGAGCATATGGTACAATAAAAATAACAAGTAAGTAGTTTAAAAGGGAGAATTTAAGGGCTTATAACTTCGGTTCGACCGAGAACAAGGGATTTGTATAGACGACAAATCTTGAAGCGGCAGTATAAAGCTGAGGTTTGCTTGTATTGTTTAGCTTTTGAAGTGTTATAAGTAACAAGGTGACAGTTCGAGTCTGTCCCGGTTGTTAAGGGCATAGCGTATGCTGTGTCCTTTTTTATTGCCGGAATTTATAATTTGGAGTATATAAACATGAATATTCAAAAGGAGATGATAAAAGATGAGCAAGGGCGGAAGACCGCCGGTTAATATTGACAAGAGATTATTTGAGACATTATGCGGCTTGCAATGCACACGTGACGAGATTGCTTATGCTTTGAACTGTCATAAAGATACGCTTATTAAATGGTGCAAGAGAGAATACAGCAAAACTTTTGAACAGGTCTTTAATGAAAAGAGAGCGGCGGGTAAAGTGTCGCTCCGACGAAGCCAGTGGAAGCTCGCTGAAAAGTCTCCGGCTATGGCGATATTCTTAGGCAAAAATTATTTAGGACAGTCTGATAGACAGGACTTAGAGCTGAGCGGCAAAGTGAATATTACGAGTATAGCTGA
>JAFSNU010000252.1 GCA_017447325.1 Synergistaceae bacterium
TATAGTAGTAGGCAAAGGGCCGATGGCGAGGACAATAGCTTTAACTTTGCCGAGGTTTACTTTATGCGGCGCGACGACGAGGCTCGGTCTGCTCACGTCCCCGTTGAGAGCGAGATTTGGAATAGTCGAGCAGCTTGCTTTATATAAAGATGAAGAACTTGCGGCTATAGCTTTGAGAGCGGCTAAAGTCTTGGGCGTTAATATAGATTATGATGCGGCGTTGGCAATAGCAGCGAGAGCGCGGGGAACGCCGAGAATTGTTTTAAGATTATTGCGGCGCGTCAGGGACGTTGCGGCGGTTCAGGGCGTTGAAGTTATAAATGCTGAAGTTGCAGGGCGTGCGATGGACATGCTGGATATAGATTCAGAAGGCTTGGACGAGGGCGATCGTAAAATTTTGCGGGCGATTATAGATTTATTTAACGGAGGCCCTGTCGGACTTGGAACTATAGCGGCGGCTGTGAACGAGGACGCGCAGACTATCGAAGATATTTACGAGCCGTATTTAATTCAGAAAGGCTTAATAGAGCGTACGCCCCGTGGCCGCAAAGTTACTCAGCGGGCTTACGGGTATTTTGGAGTTAAGTTTGATAAAAATGATAACGAGTTAAGTTTTGAATTTTAAATTAGATTGCGAGGTGCTTTAGTGTTTAAGAAATTATTTGCTGTAATAATTTTAATATTGAGCTTAAATATAAGCATAGCCGAGGCGCGGGATATTTACGTGAAGCTCGGCGGCGGCAGTGCTAATATAGCTTCGGACGGCGATATGATTTTATCGTCGAATAACGCCGGAGCTGTGCCGCTTGGAAGAAGCGCGAGTTTAAATATTTCAGGCTCTAATGTTAATGTGAACGGCCGTGCGTTTGCATTGCCTGTTAGAATTACGAGCTCGAGTTTATTAAAATTTAACGGCAGGAGTTACAGAGGCTCGTTTGTGGTCACGCAAAAGGCCGGTTTGCTTAATGTTTTAGATTTAGAATTATATCTGCGGGGCGTGTTGCCGGCGGAGGTCGGCGCGGCTTGGCCTATGGAGGCATTGAGAGCTCAGGCGATAATCTCGCGGACGTATGTGTTAAGACAAAGCATTAATAATCGCGCTAATAAGGGCTATGACGTAGTTGACACGGACTCGGATCAAGTTTATAAGGGCGCGGATGTCGAGACTGCTAAAACTAATCAGGCTGTTGCAAGTACAGCCGGAGAGATCGTAGCGTATAATAAAACTTTAGCGTTCACGCCGTTTCATTCGGACAGCGGCGGCTACACTGCGAGCAACGCTGACGTCTGGGGCAAGAGCTTTCCGTATTTGCAGGGCGTGCCTGAGGCAGTTGAATATAAATCGCCGGTCTCGTCATGGTCTGTCAAAATCTCTCGTTCACATATTGCAAAGTCTATTGCAAAAATCGCCGGAAATTTAGGAAGTATTATTGAAGTTAGAGTTACAGAGACTGACGCGGGCGGACGGGCTATAGGCATCACTGTTGTAGGAACTAAAGGCCGCAAGACGATGAAGGCCAGCCAGTTTAGACTTGCGGTCGGACCGAGGTTATTGAAGAGTACGATGCTCACGCCTTACGCGACGGGCTCGAGTAATAATAATAAAAATAATAATAAATCTAAAGCGCAGGTTATAAAAGCACCGGAGCTGAGCATAACGCAAGGGCAGAAGTTAGCGCAGATGACGGCGGCGGGAGTTTTCACGAGCACTGAGATGATAGACATGCTGACGAATCCTGAGCGCGAAAATTATTATTATAAAATTGGATTGGAGCGGAGCAGCGGCGGAAAGAATTTAAAGCCAGTGCCGGATGTTCGGCCAATGCCCTCGTTTGGAGGAATGTCGGGCGGATTTTCGGTTGCGGCGGACGGCGAGGACTTTATATTTTACGGCAAGGGCTGGGGACACGGCGTTGGTTTGTCGCAGTGGGGAAGTCAGGCCATGGCTCAAAAGGGCTGGACTGCTGAAAAAATTTTGACGCATTATTACCCGGGGACAAATATCACAGGTTATAAATAAATATTTTATAAACGGGTCCAGGGTCCGCGACCCTGGCAGGGTTATTAGGGATAGCGTCCCTAATAGCTAAATAATTTTAAATTTTTATGCGTGATAAATTAAATTTATTTTATAATGTTGTTAGCTTTAAAATTTTATTTATTGCGGGAGGTTAGACTATGAGCTTTAAAAGAATTACAGCTTTGGCAGTATTGACTTTTATGTTCTTGATTCCAGAGCCAATGGCTTTAGCGTTAGGCTTGTTTAGAATTATTAATTATCATAACATGGCCGAGGCTGCGGGAAAGAGACTTACGCCGCAGGAGCAGCTTTACTGGGAGCGTGAACGCAACGCGAGACGTGAGCGCGAGCTGAAGCAGAAGTTAGACCGTGAGCGTAACGCAAGGCGTGAGCTTGAGCGTCAGGATCAGTTAAGATGGGAGTATGAGCGTCAGGCACGGCAGGAGCGGCAGGAGCAGCTTGATAGAATGCAGTACGAGCGGGAAAGGCTGCAGTACGAGCGTTATGAAAAGCAGCGCCGGGACGAGGAGTCAAGGCGCAAGAGGGAGAGAGATAAGAAGAAGAAGGATGATAAACACGCGGCGATTGCGGCCGGAGTGATAGGCGCATTAATTATAGGCAGCGCGATTCAGAGCCATGAAGATCACAAGAAGCAGCGCGAGAGAGAACGTGAAAGAGAGAGACGCTGGGAGCGCGAGAGATATTATTATTATTATGGTTATTAAAATTTGAATTTAAATTTGATAAAGGAGGATTTATTCATGAAGAAAATTATAATGCTTGTGCTGTGCTTAGCTTTAATAAATTTAATAAGCTGCGCGGCGTTTGCGGAAGTTAAAGTTGCTAAAGTTGATGACTTAACGCTCGCTAAAGTTGGAGTGCAGGCGGGGTCTGTGGCTGAAGCGCTGGTTCAGGATTTATTTGAGGATGCCGGCAAGGACAAGGCTAATATTATCGCGTTTGAGACAGTGTTTGAAATTGTCGCTGCGCTGAAAGATAAGAGCATTGACGCGGCGGTCATGGACGAAGTTCCGGCGAGATATTTTATAACTGAAGATGAATCTTTAAGCATTGTGCCTGAGCCTGTGCAGAGCGAGATGTACGCGATAGGCTTTAAGAAAGGCAGCAATTTAGTCGAGCCGGTTAATAAAGCTCTTGATGATATTATAAACGACGGGACGCTTGCGTTAATTATTGCTAAATATCTTGACGAAGAGATGCCGAGTGCCGGCGAGATTGATTTTAATAAAGGCGCTGCGGGCGGCAAGTTATGGGTCGGCTGCGCGGCAGGTTTCCCGCCTTATGCGATGCGCAACGAGGGCGGCTTTATCGGAATTGATATCGAGCTCAGCGCAGAAATTGCTAAAAGATTAAATAAAGAGCTTGTGATCGCGGATTATAGATTTGACATGCTGCCGGAAGTTCTTGAGGCCGGAAGAATTGACATGATCTGCTCGGCTTTAACTGTGAATGAAAAGCGCGAA
>JAFSNU010000253.1 GCA_017447325.1 Synergistaceae bacterium
GGGCAGAACCTATATGCTTGGTTATCGCTATAAATTACAAATTTTTCTCTGCCCAGCCGCTAAATATTCAGTTTTCAAAGGCTCACCAATGTTATATATTATATCAGAAAAAATATATACTCTTGAATAAATTTATATAATATTGTACAAATTTTTAATAACAGTTATCTTTCCCAGTTGTAAGTGTAATCCCTTCGGCCGGCGTTACCTATTCCTGCAATAGCACCTCCTCCTTCAGTGCCTCCCTCTTGCGAATAGAAATCAACTACGAGCTTGAGATTGGGATATTTCTTCCATTCGTCCTGCTTTACCTGCATTACGAACTCGCTGTTGAGGCTTACGCTGCTTCTGCCTGAGAGCGGGACATCTTCAAGCCATACACCGTCTAGACCTTGAGGGCCGTTTTTCGGCAGCTGAAATTCCCATTTCCAGCTGGCTTTTTGCCCTCCGCATTGATTGGCTATATAGTAATCATTGACCGTGTACTCTTCTTTGCTTTCCCATCTCCAGCTCGGTTTGATTGATATATCAGCTTTAGACTCAACTTTGCCGTCCTTGCATCCGATACTGCCGGAGATGTTGCCGTCAAGCGAGAATGTGAAGCCATTTGATTTTTTCGTAGAATTATTAAGAGTCTCAGGAGCATGTTTAGTGATCGTGCCTACTGTGTTATTGCCGGACTTGACCCGCGCCTCGTACCATAAGTAGCGGTTATAGCCTAATATGTTATCGTTAATAAGTCCGCGCAGACCGGGAGCTTTCCATTTTGTGCCGAGACCGTCAACAATACTGCCCGCTCTTAATCCATCTATGTTTGAAGGGTGCGCATACTGTTTAGACGGGTCAGTGCTGCCGGTTACTTTAATGAGATAATAATCTGCGTGATCACTGAAGCTGTGTACTGGTACTATGTTGAATGCCATAGATGTCTCGCGTTGCCAGGGGTTAGGGTGAGTGAAAACAAATTAGTGCAAGGCCTTTGTGATGTAATACTGTCTCGGCGCATAGTTCTGCACAAAATTGAATGACGCTGTAACGCCAGGAAATGTTACGTTTGCCTCACCTGCTGCTGTGCGCACTGCGCCTGTCGAAGCAGCTGACTCAACTTCATTCACTGACTTCATGCCCAGCAATTCCCTGCGCCAGTCCATGAAGTCCTCGACAGTGCCTTCAACATGATCGTAATTGAAAGGGTTGGGGTCATTGCTTACAATCCTGTCCTCGCTCTCGATATAGTACGTGACGCTCTCAGGCTGACTTGCCGTGTACTCGCCGGGGTTAAAGGCTATCTCCTCGTCGCCTGAGTAAACGTGAATGTCCATGCTCGCCGGCGTGTAAAGATCAGTTCCATAGAACGTGTAATAATCCACGACCGCGATCTTATCGTCCGAGTCAACGCCGTCCGCTCTCGCTGCAACTGCGAATAAATCCGCGATCTCCTTCTTCTCCTCATCATCAGCGTCATAGGGCAGATACGGCGGAACGTTAAGACCGAGTTCATTGACTATATTATCAATCTCCTCGGCTGTAATGTTCGAAAATGCTACGATTGCTCCGGCCTCGAGCGCGTCATTGATTTTTGTCAAGTACTCCGTGTTCTCCGAGAGACCAGTCATGCTGCTGTCGTCAATAAGAACGTACAGCAGGACATCGCTCTTGCCGACGGTTTTGATCTCTCCATTGAGGAACTCTGCGAGGTCAGAGACGTTTGAGTTTGCATAGAGCCGTCCGGCTAAATCATTTCTGTAAGCCGTCGGGTCTTCGTCCAAGCCGTGCTTAGACGAATGATGAGAACTTCCTCCGCAGCCGCCGGAGAGCATGGCCGCAGCCAGTGCAGCCAGAATTAAAATTAAATAGATAGAAGTTGACTTCTTAAAGTTCATTTAACATTACTCCTTCTTAATCATAAAAATAATTTAACGGCAAAGCATGCTGAATGATACGTGTCACAGCTGATACATGACAGTGACATGCGAGACTTCCGACTAAATTTATGATTTATGGAGGATGGTACGGCCTGTGAAGTTCTTTATTTAGTTTTGCGCGTAAGTGTGAGTTTTGCGTTCATAAAGGACAGGCTTCAGGCAATAGTTATGCCCTGAGCCCTTATATGCAGATTAATTTTCATCTGTCAAGAGGTGTATTGTCGATTTCAATGCTATTGCTGACATTTTAATTTAAATTCAAACGCGCCCCTTTAATAAAAATTTTTTACATTATATATCATAACCGATAATTTTTCACAGCTGCTCTCATCACGGACAAGCCAGCGTGACGCATTTATAATAAGACGCCGCCGTGAAATTTAATCACAGCGGCCTTAATTATAAATTAAAATTTTTAAATTTTTAAAATTATTCAGCTAAATTTAAAAACTCTTTCGCGATGTTCTCAGCTGAAAGTCCCATTGCCTCGCGCGCTTTTCCTGAAGCGCACGAATCGCCGTAACGTGTCACGCCCAAATTCTTAATTTTTGCGCTCAAATTATTTCTTGCAAGCTCCAACGCCATTATCGCGCCCATGCCCGTGTCAGCAACGTGATCTTCAACCGTCAAAATAAATTTAGATTTGCACGCCTCTTTTAACGCATCCAAATCCGGCTCTAAAGGACACGCGACACTCCAGACTGCTACGTTTAAATTATTTTCACGCGCTAAAATTTCACTTGCTTCAAGCGCAGCTCCGGCCATGTAGCCCAGCGCAAAAATCGCTCCGTCAGCGCCGTCCTTAATCTTTACAGCCTTGCCGTACTCGAATTCATAATTATTTTCGCTGCCGAATACTAATTTATTATTAATCTTTAACGGATTTAATTTGCTCCGTCCGACAGCGAGGCAAATGCAGCCCGGGGTCTTCAGCATCCAACGCGCTGCTCTGTCAGTCTGAGACGGATCAGCCGGAACGACAACTTTCCAGCCGAACATATTTTTAAACAAGCCTACATAGTCAACGCACTGATGCGTCTTGCCGTCCTCTCCGACGTCAAGTCCAACGTGAGTTAATACAGTTTTATTGCCGGCATAATTTATAGCATTTAAACGCTGGTTATTATAGACTTCGTCAATTCCAAACACGCCGAAGTCCGCCCACACCGACACAACTCCGGCCGCCGCCGCTGCTCCCGAGACAGTCGCCGCATTATGCTCCTGAATGCCAACCTGAATGAAATTGCCCTGGCAAATTTTCTTAAAGTCTCCAGTCATAACCGACGGCATTAAATCGCAGTCAAACACCAAAATCGGCGTGCTGCCCTGCTTATACTTATTAATCGCCGCAACGTCCGCTAAAGCATGACCGCACGCACCCCTGTTATCAGCAACTTTGTCATAGTCAAACGGCGTTCCCGTGTCCAAGACCGGCTTAAAATAATTTATTTCGCGCCCTTTAGCTTTAACTTCAGCCTTGCGCTTCTCAAGCATTTTATTTAAAAATTCTTGCGGCTCTTCAACGCCTAAATTTTTTATAACTTCAAAATAAATCTCGTCGTTCGGAGCTTTGCCGTGATACTCCGGCGTGTCCTCCATTGCCCCGCCGTTCTTGCCGATTAAAGTTCTGCACAATAAAAGCGTGGGCTTGCCGTTAGCTCCCGCGCTCTTCAAGGCCTTATAAATCTCATTAAAATCATGTCCGTTAATTTCAACAACTTCCCAGCCGTCAGCTTCCCATAACGCCTTAATATTGCACGGCATCACGTCGTAAATTCTGCCTGAGATCTGAATAGTGTTATAGTCGATTAACGCAACGACATTATTTAAATTTTCATGAACGATTAAGCGCCTCGCCTCGGCAATCTGACCTTTGGTCTGGCCTCCGTCGCCCATGACAACGTAAACGCGATTTTTAAAATTTCTTGCTCTGGCAGCTAAAGCGAAGCCCGCTCCGGCTGAAAGTCCCTGTCCTAATACGCCCGTTCCCCAGTCAACGCCCGGGACATGCCTGTCAACGTGGCCTTGAAATGGGCTGCCCAACTGTCTGAAGTGCGCGGCGGCCTCTTCAGGCTCAAAGAATCCCCATTCGGCCATTGCCGCATAAGCACCGGCTGACGTATGCCCATGCGACACGACAACATAATCACGATTAAACTCATTGCAATTCTCAGGCGTTAAATTCGCAACACCGTAAACAGTTAAGAACATCTCAAGGCTTGAGAACGCTCCGCCCGGGTGGCCGCTATTTGCAAGCTTGACCATAGTCAAGGCGTTAATACGCGCCCGGCGAGCAGCATCTTCAAGTTCTTTTACATGTTCAGGTGAAAGAGTGTTAAAAGGGAAATTATTTAATCTGGTAAGGGCCATTCACACGCACACCCCTTTTCAAGTGGTTGTTTTATAATAATTTTCTAACTGGTCGGGACGAGAGGATTCGAACCTCCGACCCCCTGCACCCCATGCAGATGCGCTAGCCAGACTGCGCTACGTCCCGACGTAAACTTATTCTATTTTAGCTTAAATTTCTAATTTGTCAAATTTTAATTAATTTAATTTATTTTATTTTTATTTCCAAAAATGCTGAATGACTGCAAGCACCACGCCGATAATAATTCCCATCCAAGCGATATTCCAGCTGAATTTATTTTGCAGCGTGTCAATTTTTGCATTAACAGTCTCAATTCTGCCCTCGAGGCGCACAACGTCAGCTCTAAAATTGCCCTGCATTTCGCTCGCTATGGCTTTATACTCGGCCAAATTCTTATCAATGCGGACGTTCATGATCGCGATCTCGTTCTTCATTTCTTTAATATCGCTTCTAACTTCAGCGCGAAATTTAGCGTTATCCTCTTGTATTTCATTAAATTTATTTTTCATTTCAGTCCTGAACTGAGCGTTTTCATTTCTTATCTCAGTTCTTAACTGAAAGTTCTCCGTTCTGATCTGCTCAAGAGTTTTCTCCAGCAACGCTTCAATCCTGTCGCAGCGCGCATCGCAGATCTTCTCGACAGAATCGTCGCGCTCTTTTAAAGTCTTTACTTGCATATCAAAAACTTCTTTAGTAACGTAATCAACTTCAGGCATAATTATTCAGCTCCTTTATAAATTTAAATTTAATTTTAATTATTATAATATGAAAAATTTAAGCCTCGCCGCAAAATTATTTTTATGATTGACAAATTTTAAAATTAATGCGATATTTTTAAAAATTTATTTTATTAGAAGGAATGTGCTTTAAATTGCAAAAATTTTTCAGTTCATCTTCGCAAGCCTCGCAACACTCACCTGCAACGGGGTGGTATCTAAAAATTCTTTCGTCTCGCTTTAATCTTTTAACTCTTTTATTATTAGCATTAATTTTAATTCACATCTCTCCGGCTCATGCAGCAAGTATTTTCGGCACATGGAAGGGTTCGGGAGGCAGCGGCACAGGATACGCTAACGGTCAGTCAATCCCGATCACTATGTCATACGTCGGAGTTGAGATTCTTGATCCTGAGCTGTACGGCAATCAAAACGTCACGTTAAGATCTTTAGTAGTGAACTCGAACACTGGCGACGCTCTGCACGAGTTCGACTGGAACGCAGCTCCAAGCGACGACTATATCACTACCACTAACAGCGGCAACACTTGGACATTCAGCAACTCCAGAACCAACGAGAAGCTTACTATGACCTTAACGTCCAACACGACAGCGAC
>JAFSNU010000254.1 GCA_017447325.1 Synergistaceae bacterium
AACTTTAACGGCTATATTATGCGTCTTCTTTAACTCAGCCGCAGCCTTTAAAGCAAAGCTCACCATGCTGCCCGTCGCGTAAATAACTGCGTCATCGCCGTCATTAAGCACCAAGCCTTTGCCTGCTTTAAACTCATAATCTTTTTTATTTACAATCGGATTATTCATTCTGCCTGATAATCTTAAATAAACAGGCCCGTTATGATTTATGCAGAACTCGACGCATTTAGCAACTTCTAAAGAATCCGACGGCGATAATATAGTAATATTAGGTATAGCTCTCAGCGCCGCTATGTCTTCAAGCCCGTAATGAGTATTGCCGAATAATTCCATCGCAAAGCCGCTTGCAAGTCCGACAAGCTTTACGTTGCAGTTCATATAGCCCATAAAGTGCCGCACAAACTCGTTAGCTCTCATCGCCGCAAAATTTGCAAAAGTTGTTACAAACGGGATAAAATTATTATCGGCAAGGCCAGCTGCAGTCCCTATTGCATTCTGCTCAGCTATGCCGACGTTTAAACATCTTTCAGGACAGTTCTCATAAAAACGCTCAAGCCCCGAGGCTCTTATTAAATCAGCCGTTAGCGCGATAATTTTTTCGTTCTCCTGAGCATAGTCATAAAGTATCGTTCCGAACGCGCCGCGCTGTCCTAAAAGCGACAGCATTCTATTATTCTTAACGTAATCCATAACGCTCTTTCACCTCGTTTATTGCTTGCTCATGCTCGGCCTCTTTTAAAACCTGATGATGCCACGCATTATTATTCTCCATAAAGCTTACGCCCTTGCCTTTCACAGTCTGGGCTAAAATTGCATTAGGCGCGCCAAGCTTTCGGTTTTTAATGCTCTCTTCAATTTCAACTATAGAATGTCCATCGCATTTAATAACATTCCAGCCGTGAGCTTCAAAAATTTTCTCAAGATTTAAATTAAATATATCTTCACATTTTCCGTCCGACTGCAAATTATTATTATCGACAAGCGCGATTAAATTATCGAGCTTCAATCTCGCAGCGAGCGACACGGCCTCCCAGTTGCTGCCCTCGTTCAATTCTCCGTCGCCTAATAAAACATAAACTAAGCCTTCTGATTTATTATATTTTTTAGCCAGCGCATTGCCCACTCCGTACGACAAGCCCACGCCTAAAGTTCCGCTGTTAAATTCAATTTTATTATTAATACTTCTGCTCGGCTGCCCGGGAAAATCGCCGCCGTCCTGCTCAAAGCTGTTAAACTGCTCGCCGCTTATCATTTTAAGCTGATGCATTACAGCATAATAGCCAAGCGCACCGTGCCCTTTGCTCAATATAAAATTATCTTTATTATCATTAAAATTTTTAATCGCAGCTAAGCAAATTTCGACAAGCGACAACGACGGAGCAATATGGGCGCCTTTCTTCCCTGCGGCCAGTGCGGCGTTTAATATATCAACGCGCGTCCAGCCCGATAACTCTTGAGCTGTCATTTATTATTAAAATCCTCCGGTTAAAATTAAATATCTAAAATTATTTATTAAACAAATCGCTGTGCGTGCCGGTCCTCAAAAGCGTCAACAATAAGATATTGTCCTGTTTTCTATAAACTAACAGCCAGTCAGGTTTGATATGACACTCACGATAGCCTTCGTATTGCCCATGCAGCTGATGATCTTTATATTTCTTGGGCAAATTCTCGCCGTTGCGTAATTTATCAACGACCTTGTCTAACTCTTCGATAGGCTTACCTCGTCGGATCATATATCGAAGTTCTCTTCTAAACACAGACGTACTCACTACGCGATACTTCATTCGTCTTTTTCCAAATCGTCCACTAACTCTTGTAAATTCTCATAACTTTTGTACGCTCCTGGATTTGCAAGTATCTCTTCAGTTTCT
>JAFSNU010000255.1 GCA_017447325.1 Synergistaceae bacterium
ACGGCGAGATGCCTTGGGTGTATATCGCCGGAGAAGGACGCTGGGAGCGCAGGAAACCGGCGCGGCCTTTGGTGAGAATCGGCGCGTTCGCGGCTGGTGTGCTTGCAGTTGCAGGCATAGGATTTTATTTAATGTCGCCGTCTGACAATGCGCACGCACAGGCTATTATAAATAGTAATAATAAAGACTTAATAATTCGTGAGGTTAAAATGCCGTCTGAGCTTGCAGCAGAGCTTGAGCTTAACGCGCGTAATGCTGAGATTAAAGCTGAGCCGGTCGCCGCGGATAATAATTTAAATAATTTAGAGTATGAAGATTTAGATTTAAATTTGCCGCCTGTTAAAGATGAAAAGCCGGAAGTTAATGTGCATAAAGCAAATAAGGCTTTAAATAATAATAATAAAGATTTGAAAGATTACTGGATTAAGATTAATAAGGGCAGCTACACGCTTGCATTATATAAGGGCGATGAGATCGTGAAAGAATATGAAATCGCGGTCGGCAAAAATCCCGGCGACAAGCAGCGCAAGGGCGACCACAGGACGCCGGTCGGAGATTTTAGAATTGTATCGATAGAGGACGCGTCAAGCTGGAAACACGACTTCGGCGACGGCAAGGGCAAGATCGCCGGAGCTTACGGCCCTTGGTTCATGAGGCTCGATGCGGGCGGCTGGAAAGGAATTGGAATTCACGGCACGCATGACCCGGATTCGCTCGGAACGATGGCGAGCGAGGGCTGTATCAGAATGGACAACGGCGATTTAAGAGAGCTGAAGAATTTTGCGTATAGAAAAATGCGCGTGTTAATTCAGGAATAAATTTAAATTTTAAAATGGCAATTGAGAGCTTGAGCCTTAAAGGCTTTAAGAGCTTCGGAAATTTATGCGAGTTTAATTTTAAGGGCGCTGGCTTCACGGCGATCGTCGGGCCGAACGGCAGCGGCAAGAGCAATATACTTGACGCGCTGCGTTGGATACTCGGCGAGGGCGTGAACTCGTCACTGCGTATTACTAAGCAGAGCGATTTATTATTCGCCGGCAGCAAGAGCGTGAGTCCGGCGCAAGAGGCCGAAGTAATTTTAAGTTTTAATAATAATAATGTTTTAAGGCGCGTTTACTCGCAGAATTCTCAAAATTTGAGCAAGAGCGGGGGCGCGCTGTATTTTAATAATAAGAAGATTTTATTGCAGGATTTAGATGCGTTAAAGCCGAGCTTGGGACTTGAGGGCGAGGGCTTCGCATTTATAGGCCAGGGCGAGGTGTCGGCGGCAATTCACCAAAGGCCGAAAGAGCGCAGACGTCAGCTTGATTTGTTATTCGGAATTGAAAGATATAGAGACATGCGCGACGATTCGATTAAGAGATTAGATGATGCTTTGAGCGAGGGCGAGCGCATTAAAACTTTAATTGCCGAACTTGAGACG
The DNA here is from genome assembly GCA_017447325.1 of Synergistaceae bacterium. Taxonomy (GTDB): domain Bacteria; phylum Synergistota; class Synergistia; order Synergistales; family Aminobacteriaceae; genus JAFUXM01. Next base: position 1,424 of record JAFSNU010000255.1, read on the forward strand.
AGACGCGCGGAAATTGCCGATGACGTAGCTGTTGCAGTCGAGGCGCAGGGCATTATAGATAATTTAGAAATTTTGCGGCGGGACTTTTATTTCTCAAGACGTTATGAGATCGAGAGGAAAGAGCTTGAGTTAAGAAGCGCGGCGCAGATTGTTAAAATGCGTCTTGAGCTTGCCGAACGCTGGCAAAGTTTATGGCGCATGGCTGTGAAACGCGGCGAGGAGAGCATGAAGAGCTCCGGCCTTGATTTAAATTTGTTGAATGCGTTTAAGAGTAATATTAATGATTTGAGCTTTAAGCTTGAGAGCTTGCAGCGGAAGGCATTTCAGGCGGCAATGCGGGTTAAGTCGATTAAAGAGAGCCGAATTAATTTATTAAGTGAGCAAGATAATTTTGCGAGCCAGAAAGATTTATTGAATAAAGATTTTGAAGATTTAAAGCTAAGTCTTGATGAAAATTTGAAGTTAAGGGACGAGCGTGCAAGCGAGCTGAAATTAAAAGAGGCTGAGATTAATAAAAGCCTTGAGAATTTTGAGCGCGAGAAGAAGCGGCGGCAGGCTTTGAGAAATGAATTAGCTGAGCGGCAGTTGTTTTGTGCGAATGCCGAGGCGAATATTAACGCGATAAAAATTTCAAGTCAGGCAAGCTTGAACGAGCTGAATAGTTTATTAAATAATCAAGCTGTAAAGGCTCAAGAGTTAGAAAATTTAAGCAAAGATTTAGAGAGTTTAGATTTAGATTTAAATAATGCAAATTTAGCTTATAATCAAGCGAGCGGGGAGCTTAAAGCTAAAAATTTGGAGCTTAATAATTTGCGCCGTGAGATATTAAAGCGTGAGGCTGATATAGATTTACTGCGCGATAATATCGAGAGTTCGGCCTATCCTGAGCCGGTTAGAATTTTGCTCGAGGCGTCCCGCAAGAATTTAATCAAGTCAAAGCCTGTGCCGGTTGCGGAAGTATTTAAATTTAAAGATAATAAAATTGCTTTAGCACTTGAGGCATTTTTAGGCGCAAGGCAGGCTTGGCTATTAGCTGAAGATTTTGACGAGGCTCAAGAGGGAATAGAATTTTTGAAGTCAAGGCGAGGCGGACGCGTGACTTACTTGCCTTTGGACAGGGCGAGGCCGCGCGATAGAGATTATAGAATTAATTTGAGCAAATTTAATAATTATGCTGAGTGGGTAATGGACTTGATAGAAATTCAAGAGCCTTGGCATGACTGCATAGCGCACATAATGGGCGATTTGTTGATTGTCGAAAATTACGCGCTCGGCAGCAAGTTAGTGCATGACGGCGCGAGATTCCCGATAGTGACGCTTGAGGGCGAGGTCTTTGCTCCGGCGGGGACTGTCAGCGGCGGGAATATAAGGCAAAAGGGCAGCGCGGTTATTATTCAAGGCCAGATAGCTCAAGTTCAAAATGAGCTGAATAATTTTAAAGATAAATATCTTAAGCTTGATAAAATCTTGAAAGAGCTTGATTTAAACGAGAAAGATTTATTAGCGAAGCTTGAGACTTTAAATTTAAAGCGCGGGAATTTGAATAATTTAATTGTGAATGCTAAGCGCGAATTGAATAATATAGATAAAGATATTAAGCGTTTGGACAGCGATAATAAAAGTTCTCAAGCTAAAATTTTAAAGCTTGAGACGGAGCTTAAAGAGGCGTTAATTAGAGTTGACGAGCTTGATAGAGAGATTTTGAATTTGAGTGAGCTTGAAAATGTTTTAGAACCGGAAATAATTTTAAAGCCTTTGCGCGCGGCGTTAGAGCTTGCCGACGAGAGATTAAAGACTTCGCGGGACAGTGAGAAGAGATTTACGCGTGAGCTTGATAATTTGAGTTTAAAGCTGAAAAATATTGACGACGAGCTGAACGCGATTAATCAGGAAGAGAGATTAAAGCGAGAGTTATTAAAGAATTTGGGCGGCGAGCGCAAGAGAGTTTATAGCGAACGGCTTAAATTAAAGTTAAAAGTTGAAAGTGCGCAGGATTTAATGCAGCATGAGCGCGTGAGATTCGAGAGGTTAAACAAGAGATCCGGCCATGCGGACGCGGCTGTGCTATCACGCAGGAGCGAGATTGAGAATTTTGACGAGAAGCTTAATGCGTTAAGCTTGGAGCGTGAGCAATTAACTGAGTTATGGGACGAGAAATATAAATATGATAAAGATTTAGCGCGTGAAGTCGAGGGCGGGCGCGGCCTGACGAGTTCGTTGAGGAAGCTTGAGCGCGAATTAAAGCAGTTAGGCGATTATAATTTAGGCGCGTTAAGAGAAGACATGTCGCTTACAGAGCGCATAGATTATTTAAGCGACCAGTTAAATGATGTTGAGAACGGCGCGGACGAGCTAAGAAATTTAATTAACAGCACTGACGCTCAAGTTGAAGAGACTTTCACGCGTGCGATGCGCGAGATAGATTTAAGATTTAACGCGCTGTTTCAGCGTTTATTTGCGGGCGGCGAGGCGAGATTAATTTTGCAGGACGGAGATAATATCTGGGACAGAGGCGTCGAGATTTAC
>JAFSNU010000256.1 GCA_017447325.1 Synergistaceae bacterium
AGTCTAAAGCGGATATTATAGAGCTTGAGCCGGTCAAATCTTACTCGGACGACTACAGCACCGTGCTTAAAGAAGCTCAGCGCGACCAGCACGTTCAAGCGCGGCCTGAGCTTAAAACTAAAATTAAAAATATCGCGCAATATAACACTATAATTTTGGGCTATCCGAACTGGTGGGCTTCTATACCAATGCCGATTGCCTCGTTCTTAGAGAGTTATGATCTCTCAGGCAAAACTATAATGCTGTTCTGCAGCCACGGCGGCGGACGCTTCGGACAGAGCTTGACCGCAATAGCGAAGCTCGCGCCTAAATCAGTAATAACTCAGGGCTTGTCCATTCATTACTCCGGCGGCTCGAGTTTATTACGCGACATAGAAAACTGGCTTAAAGCTAATAATTTAATTTAAAATTTAAAACGCCTCGGGCAAATAATCCGGGGCGTTAATTTTAATTTTCAAATTTTCTGCACGTGCAATAAAATTTTAAATCTCAAATCTCAAGCTAAAAATTTTTAAATCACAACACGCCCGCGCAATTTTTAAATTTTAATTTTAAATCTCGACACGTCAGCACGTGAAATAAAATTTTAAATATCAAATCTCAAGCTAAAAATTTTTAAATCACAACACGCCCGCGCAATTTTTAAATTTTAATTTTAAATCTCGACACGTCAGCACGTGAAATAAAATTTTAAATATCAGACGTAACAGCTACTTCAATATTTTTTATCCCGCGAATAGTTTTAAGCGCGTCAATAAAATTTTGAATTTCGCCCGCAAGCCCGCGCATGATGATGCACTCAAGGCAAGTCTCATGATTAATATGCACGTGGCTCGAGCATAAAATTATTTCGCCGCAGTCGTGCTGCGCCGCCGTCAAGTCGCGCATTAAGTCCGGCACATGATGATCGTAAATTAAAGTAACAGTCCCGTAAACTATATCTTGGCCGCCGGAATTTTTTTGCCAGCGTGACGGCGTGATATAGCTCCGCACAAGCCCGCAAATCGCATTTGACCTGTTAGGCCGTCCCTCGCGGTCAATTAAAGCGTCGAACTCGTCCAATAAATCCTGCGGCATCGTGATGCTGAACCGCGTTAAATTATTTTTAATATTTTTCTCGTCAAGCATGATATAATTATTTCACCTGATAAAAATTTTCAAACTTTTTCAAAAATAAACTCGAAGTTTTTCAACTACATTTTCAACTACAAACAGCCAACATAAAATTAATTATTGCAGTTAATTGCACTCGCGTTTACAAAAATAAACTCATCAAAATTTTTCGTGCTATAATTATTTTACTCAATAAAACTTTTTCAAAAATAAACTCTAAGTTTTTCAGCTACACCCGTGCGGCGAACACTTGAAAATCCCAACTACAAAATGCTTTCATAAATTTATGCACCGCAATTAATTGCACCCGCGTTTACAAAAATAAATTCATCAAAATTTTTCGAGTTTATTAGTTTTATAATTTTTAAATTTTCAAACTTAAAGCTTCAAGCTTGCAAAAATTTTTTGAGTTAAGCCTTGTTATTAAGTATAACACACCCGCCCTTTTAAGATGCCAGCCCCGCGTCTGCAAGATTAAGCAAAAATAAATTTAATTTTAAAATTTAAATAAATTTTTCACTTGACAGAACTTGATGAAAACTGTATCCTTTATATCAGCCGTTTGAAATTTCTTATTAATTAATTTCACGGCAATTTTATTTTAATTTATAATTTTTTCTATGTTTTAGGAGGCTTTTTTTATAATGGCTCAGGGTACCGTAAAGTGGTTTAACGAGAGCAAGGGTTATGGTTTTATTACCGCGGATGAAGGCAAAGACGTTTTCGTCCACTACAGCGCCATTCAGGGCGAGGGTTTCAAGACGCTTAACGAGGGACAGAAGGTCTCTTTTGAAGTCGTGAACGGCGAGAAAGGTCCCCAGGCTTCGAACGTTGTAAAATTATAGGCCTCCGCTTCGTAACTTCGAGTTTTTAAGGCTGATAATTTTAAGTTTTAAGTTTTTTAAAGGACAAAAAATAGGGCTTCGTGTTCAACGCGAGGCCTTTTTATTTTGCTTTAATTTTTATTTATAATAAAACAGCTCCCGCACGTGACGGGAGCTATTAATTATAAAATTAAATTAATAAATTACTATTCTTACTCTCTTACTCTTACTCTTCGAAATAAACATTTCTGAACGAGTGAACTTCGAACGGGTCAACCTCAAAGCCCTTTACAACTTTGCGGACTCCGGCGATAGCCTCGTCGTTGTGGAGATAGACCATCGGCATCTGCTCGTTGATATAAAGCTGCATGTCTCTATAGACCTGCGCTCTCTCTTCGCCGTCCGGAAGGCTGCGGCCCTTCGCGAGCATCTCGTCGAGTTTCGCATCGTTGAAGGTCGTATAGTTCGTTCCGGCGTTGCTCTCTAACAAGCCTGCGACTGCGTAGTCAGGATCAGGCACTGAAAGTCCCCAGCCGAGTAAGAACACGTCGTGCTCTTTCTTCTGCAAGTCGTTCAAGTATGCGCCCCACTCCTGCTGCATGATCTCAGACTTAATGCCAAGCTCCGCAAGCTGCGCCTGAATGATCGTCGCCATGTCAACGCGCTCTTTGCGCTCGTTCGTTCTGATAATCATCGAGATAGAACTCGGATCAATTCCTGCGGCTGAGAACAACTCGCGGGCTTTCTCTAAGTCACGCACGTGAACCGGAAGCTCGCCGTCAATCGAGTATTTAGTCACTGACGGGATGAGCGATCTCGGGGTCTTGCCGACGCCGCGCATGATTGCTCTCTGAATGCCTACAGTGTCAAGAGCATAGCTTATCGCCTGACGTACTCTCACGTCGTCAAACGGCTTCTTGTGAACGTTAAAGCCCATGTAAGTCGTTGACGGCAAAACTGCACGCTGTAAAACAAGCTCGGGGTTCTCGTCAACGCGTCTAAGCTCGATTGTCGTGACAGGGTAAGCAATGTCAACCGCGCCGGTCTCAAGCTCGATTGTTCTGTTTGTCGGCTCGGGGATCGAACGGACGATTAACGTCTTAAATTTAGCTTTATTTCCCCAGTAGTCGTCAAAGCGCTCGAAAGTATAATGATCGCCCTTCGCCCACTCGACGAACTTGAACGGACCTGTTCCGACCGGGTTCATTCCGTAATCATCACCGGCGGCCTCGACTGCCTTTTTGTTTACGATATTGCCCCAGCTGTGGACCAGAGACGAGAAGAACGGGAAGTTCACTTTCTTCAAGTGCAGAATTACAGTGTAGTCATCGACTATTTCAACATAGTCCAAATCCTGCGAGTAAGTATGAATATGAGAACCGGCCGGCGTGTTGGCTCTCTCGAGCGAGAACTTTACGTCCTCAGCCTTTAACTCTTCGCCGTTATGGAACTTGACGCCCTTTCTTAAATACATCTTATAATCTTTGTCCGAAAGAAATTCCCACTTCTCAGCGAGACCGGGTCTTAAAGATCCGTCGGGATTTAAGAAAATAAGCGTGTCGTAAATGTGCGAGCAAGCGCGTGAAGTCGGATAGTCATTGTGGCCGATCGGGTCAAGTGTCGTGGGGTCGTACTGGTCAGCAACAACGAGCGTGTCCTTAACAGCTGCCTCGGCCTTCTTCGCTGAGAACAGCGCGAATAAACCAAGCTCAGCCTTGGGCTCTTCAGCCGGCTTCTCTTCGGGCTTGGCCTCTTCCTCTTTAACCTCAGGCTTGGCCTCAGGCTCTGCTTTCGGCTCTTCGGCCTTTACCTCTTCAGCTTTAGCTTCAGCTTCCGGCTTCGGCTCTTCAGCTTTCACTTCTTCAGCCTTGGCCTCTTCCTTTACTTCAGCCTTCGGCTCTTCAGCCTTTACTTCAGCTTTCGGCTCTTCTGCTTTAGCTTCAACCTTCGCCGCAGGAGCTTCCGCCTTGACCTCAGCCGCCGACTTTGCCGCTTCCGGCTTAGGCTGATTCGTGCAGATCGCAAACGCCGCGCCGATCGCCGCTAAAATAATAACCGCCCAGACAAATTTCTTGCCGTCCATGAAAAAACGCACCTCCGATTAAAATTTAATTAATTTAATTTTAAATTTTTAATTAAATAATAAATAAATTATCAATTAAAAATTAAAATTCTGATCTTTAAATGCCTCCGCAAACGGATTGTACGAAAGTCCGCCGTCATCTTCAAATGCCGTTGTCTCTTTCGGAGCTTTAACGGTCTTTGCGCCGGAAGCTGAACGCGAGCGCTTGCCCTTGCCCTGAGCTTTAGCCTGCGGCTTGGTCTGAGCCTGAGGCTTCGCTGCTGTATCAGCTGCCGCCGTCTCGACTTCTGCTCCGGCCTCTGCTGCTGCCGGCTGCTCCGGCTCCGGCTGCACTTCCGGCTCCTCAAGCGCACTGAGCGACAATCTCATTCTGCGCTGCGTCGGATTAACTTCTATAACTCTAACAGTGACTTCCTGTCCCTCTTTCAAAACATCGCTGGGCTTCTCAACGCGCTTCGTGCTTAACTGCGAGATATGAATTAACGCCTCTACGCCCTCTTCAACTTCAACAAACGCTCCGAAGTCCGCAAGTCTCACGACTTTGACGTTAATATCCTGGCCGGTAGCATAACGCTTGTCAATGTCGCGCCACGGATCGTTAAGCTGCTTATAGCCTAAGCTAATTCTGCGCTTTGCCGTGTCGACTTCTAATACTATAACTTCGACTTCCTGTCCGCGTTTAAACACGTCGCGCGGCTTTTGGATTCTCGTCCAGCTGATATCTCCAATATGAATTAGTCCCTCGATGCCGGGTTCAAGCTCGACAAACGCTCCGAAGTCCGTCATGTGAGTTACCGCGCCCTTGACAACGTCGTTGACATGAATTCTGTCAGCGACAGTCAGCCACGGGTCGTCCTCAGTCTGCTTTATGCTAAGCGAGATTCTGTTCTTCTCTTTATCAATGCCGATAACTTTGACTTTGACTTTATCGCCCTTTTTAAACATGTCGCGAATCTTAACGCTGCGCTTCCAGCTAAGCTCGCTCATGTGGACTAAACCGTCCATCTCTCCGATAGTCACGAATACGCCAAAGTCTGTTAAGCTGCTGACTTCGCCCTCTAAAACATCCCCCTCGTGAACTTTCTCATAGAACGCGGCGCGTTTGCGCTCCTCTTCCTGCTTGACAAGATCGTTGCGCGATAAAACTAAACGATGCTTGCGGCGGTCTTTCTCGAGCGCTTTTACTTCAAAAGTCCGGCCGATAAAGCTGTCAAGATCGACATTCCTGTCTTTTCCGGCAAGATGTGAAGCAGGGATAAAGCCCTCAAGGCCGCAGCAGTTGACCATGACTCCGCCCTTAACTTTCGACGTGCCCTTTACAGTTAAAATATCGCTCTTGGCTAAAGCCTCGTCCAATGCGCTCCAACGCTTGTCGAGCTCATGACGCCAGCGGCTCAAAGTCAGCTGCGCTTCCTCGCCGTGACGTATATTAACGACCTCGACCTCGATCTCGTCGCCGACTTTCGGCTTCTCGGTGTCCTCGATTATCGAATGATGCGTCCACTCTTTAACCGGCAGGAAGCCCTCGCACTTAAAGCCCACGTCAACCAGCCAGCCAGACTCAGACTCGCTCACGACAGTTCCGGTCGTGACAGAACCCTTGTGAAGATTGCTGATTGCGTTGTCATACTCTTTAAGCAGAGTTCCCATGTCCTGCTCTTCCGCGTTTAAATTATCCCTGTTCAATTCCTGATCCATAATAAACAAAATCCCCCTAAACTAAATTAAAACTATTTTGCTGCAAATTTCTTTAATCAGCCACTCAGGCGTGCTCGCCCCTGCGGCTATGCCTATATTAACTTTATCTTTAAACCACCCCGCGTTCGCTTCAAGCTCTGCAGCATCTTCAATCCACAGAACTTGTAATCCGCCTTTAGCAGCAATGTCGCGAAGCTTGCCTGTGTTCGCGCTCGCCTTGCCGCCGATTAACACCATGCCGTCAAGTTTATTTAAACTATCTTCGGCCAACGCCCGCACTGCCTCCTGCCTCTCAGCAGTGGCCTTGCATATTGTATTGCATATATATAATTCTCTAAATTTAGAAACTAACACGCCCGCAACTTTCGCAAGCCGCTCTTCCTGCTGCGTGGTCTGCGATATTAAAGCCGCCTTGCTGTTAAAAACTTTTAAATTTTTAGCTTCGTCTTCATCTTTAATAACTTCAAGCTTAGAATTTTTATCGACATGACCCATTATGCCCTGAATTTCCGGATGATTTTTGTCGCCTAATAAAATTATATAAAATCCCTGTTTAGACAGATCAGCCGCTAACTTCTGCGCTCTGCTCACAAACGGACAAGTCGTGTCTATAACCTCAGCATTCTTTAATTTTAATTCATCAAGCACGCTTAAAGGCTCGCCGTGCGCTCTAATTAAAACTTTCGCGTTCTTATCCGGAATTTCATTAATACTATTTGCAACTTTCAGGCCAAGCTCTTCAAGCCTTTTAACTTCCTGCGGATTATGAATAGGCAGGCCTATAGTCCAGACTTCTTTATTTTCCTGATTATTATTTAACGCCTCACAGATCGCATCAACCGCGCGCTTAACACCAAAGCAAAAGCCCGCATGATCGGCCATGACAATATTAATTTTATTTTTATTTAACATTTATCATCAGCTCCTCAATATTTTTCTCCAAGTGAATTAGCGCAGTCTTCGCGACATTCTCAGCTAATTGCTCACTCTCATAAGCATTTATATCAAACCACATTGCAGGCGTGAAATTTTTAAACCAAGTCTCCTGCCGCCTGCAAAATGCTTTAGTACGCTTTAAAGCTTCAGCAAAAGCCTCGTCTAATTTAATCTCGCCTCGATAATATTTTATAAGCTCTTTATAGCCCAAGCCCTGCATCGGCGTAAACTTTTCATCATAGCCGTGTTCAATAAGCCATTTGACTTCCTCAATAAATCCAGATTCAAACTCGGCTCTTAAACGCTTTTCAATTCTATTAAACAACTCTGCTCTATCACAGCGCAAGCCGATATAAAATATATCAAAGCCTAAATCTAATTTATCATCCTGTTTATAAAGCTCAGACGGAGGCGTGCCTGTCAATTCATAAATCTCAAGCGCACGGGTCACGCGCTGCTTGTCATTAACATGAAGACGCTTTGCACTAACAGGGTCAACCTCGCTTAACTTCGCGTGAAGCTCTTCTAAATTTTCAAAGCTCTCATATTTTTTGCGCACTTCAGGATCTCTCGGCAAAGATTTATTTATCGCCGCGTGAAACAAAGCATTATAATAATAAGGCGTTCCGCCGACGAACAAAGGCAGTGCCCCGCGCCCGCAAATTCTATTCGCCGCGTTCACTGCGCTATTAACAAAATCTGAAACCGAAAAATATTCGTCAGGGTCTGCTATGTCTATCAAATGATGAGGCACTTCGCGCCGGATTTCCGCGCTGACTTTCTCAGTCCCAATATCCATATATCTATAAACTTGTCTGGAATCAACCGAGATAATTTCAACGCGCTTATTATTCAACGCAAATAATTTTTTTGCGGCGTTAATGCTCACAGCCGTTTTGCCCGTTGCCGTAGAGCCGATTATCGCCGCTGCTGGTCTTCGTGTTTTATTATCAAGATTTAATGTCTTTAAATCAAATTTTAATTCCAAATTTGAAATATCCCTCAATACGCAAATAAATAATTATTTAAATTTAAAATAATAAAATTTATTGAAAAAATTATATCATAATTAAAAATTTAAAAATTTTTATTTAATTTAATTATTTAAAATAATTATTTAAATTTTATTTTCACCCCTCGAGCTCCTGCGCGTGTTAAAAATTATAAAAAATTTTTCGCGCGGCAAAATTTTATTTAATCTTCCTCGCCTCGAGATAATAACGCTTCTCCTGCGCGTGTCCCATTGAGAAAGTCTTCCGCGGCAAGATGCCATTAACTACAACCCAGTTAAAAAATTGCGTCTTGTCAATCGCCGGAAGCAAAAATCCAACATTATTTTCGCTCTGCGACGCCAAATCTTTTAACGCCTTGTCCTCATGAATAAAATCGATCTCGATATTTTCAGCTTTATTATTCTGCATATAATTATCAAGATAATTCTGCAAAATTTCAGTCACTAAAATTCCTAAATCTTTATTCAAATAAAGCACACCGCTCTTATCGCCATTCACATACTCAACCGGCCAAGAATTATTTTTATCTTCAACGCAAATTTTCTTAATATCATTTAATAAAGCTTCAGCATTTACATTCTTTAACAGCCTATGCACCGGCTCGAACTTCTGCGACTCTTCATGAATATTTTCAAGCTCGACCATAGCGTAACGTGCCGGATGATTTGACAAGTCCTTGCCTGGATTATTTGCCTTTAATTCTTCCCAGCAAGCTTTAGCAGTCGCCAGCGAATGATTGCCGTCGCCGACCGCAAATATTAACGGCGTATCGCTCTCCGCGCTCTTCTTATTAACATAATCTTCAAGCCTTTTATTAAACTCTTCGGCCTCGCCGCCGGTCACAAGCCAGCCTTTAATATTCCCGCCGTTTAACATTAAATTTAAATCATAAATTTTTTCAAGCTTAGCTTTATTAAATTTAATTAAGTTATTTTCTAAATCATCGCAGAGCATTAATACATGCGTTAATTCAAGCGGCGCGTTCTGTCTGATAGCTTTTCTCGGCGGTATGCGTTCCGTCACGGTCTTTTCCGTCGCGCGAATAGCAGCCTTTAAATCCGGATCAAAATCATACCGCTCCAAATCTACAATTCCTATAATTCCAGTTCTGACAGAGCCGTCTAATAGCTCGCGCTCAACGTAAACATACGCGTTTTTATATTCTTTAAATAAATTTTTGTCTAAATAATCCTGCATAGCGTCATTAATTTTCTTGACGCGTCCGGCATTAAACAACTCAGCGCCCTCGAACTCCGCCTCAGGATACACAAGATAATACGCCGAAAATTTATTATCAACTAACTTCTTAACTTCGCGCCAATACTCCGGCTGTGACGTGAATTGATCCACCGCGACGACCGGCCAAGAATTTAAATCTTTTACTTTATCTTTATCCGGCACTAAAACGTCAAATTCTTTAAAAATTTTAAATTTCAAATTTATATCTCCAGTCTTAAATTAAAATTTAAATATTCAGCGTTTAGCAAATTTTTAAAATTTTAAATTCACTAAACGCTTTTAATTAAAATTAATTAAAATTTTTATGCTAAAGATTTCGCCATTTCCTGTACTCGTTCAAGAGTTAAGCCTGAATATTTAGCTATATCCTCAATAGCAAGTTCACCGAGTTTGAGCATGTTAAGCACAAAATTTTCCTGAGCTTCGCTTTTACCTTTTGCCATGCCTTTCTCCATTCCTTCAGCCAGGCTCTCTTCACGCATTTCATCCCAAACGCTTTTCATTGCGCTCTCTCCGTGCAGCTATGCTAAAGATTTTGCCATTTCCTGAACCTTAGCTAAGGGCCAGCCTACATATTTGGCAATTTTGTCGAGAGCTAATTCGCCTTCTTTAAGCATGTTAAGCACAAAATTTTCCTGAGCTTCGCTTTTACCTTTTGCCATGCCTTTTGCCATGCCTTTTGCCATGCCTTTTGCCATGCCTTTCTCCATTCCTTCAGCCAGGCTCTCTTCACGCATTTCATCCCAAACGCTTTTCATTGCGCTCTCTCCTTTCTTGTTGCTCTTTAAATATTTTGCCCGAGCCGCTAACTCCTCGTAATACATGTCCTTAACAGGCACGCACATAAAATCATGCATAAGCCTGCCGAGCTTCGTCCCGGCGTCCTGATGCGACGCGTTCGCATAAATAATTTTTATTCCGTCGTTAAATAATCTCTTGCCGTTAATATAACGCTCTATAGTGTAAAGCGGCAAGCCCTCGCCTAAAACGTCATGCTCAGTTATGAAAATTATGAAGCTCTCGCGCAGCTTGTCATAATCTTCATTTTTATTCAGCATATTTGCGTCAATTAACGCGCTGTAAAATCTCGCTCGCTTGGGCGAAGCTTTAGAGCTTACTTTTTGAATCTCTATATCATACTCTTTGCCCTCGCTGTCGATCGCGTAAATGTCAAGCCTTACTTCATGCTTCTTAGGCGCGCCTTTTAATTTTTTCTGAGTTTTAACGCGCTTGACTATCAAATCATCTTTGTCAAGTATAATTCTCAAGACAAGCTGCGTGCATTTAATATTTTTATCAAAAAATTTCGCCATGTACGCGTCGTCCATTAAACAAGACTGGCGTATCTTCGCAAGCTTTACAGCGTCGTCATCTAATAAATTTTTATTATTTAACTCTAAATTTTCGCCCATTATTTTATAATTTATAAATGATTCTCAGCGACTCGGCGAACTCTCAGCACTCCGTCAATCTCTTTTAACCTGTCGACCGTGTCATCAGGCATTCGATGCGAAATATCAAGCAGCGTGTAAGCGTACTTGCCTCGGCCTTTATTCTGCAAGTTCTCTATATTAAGGCCGTTGTTTCCGAAAAACGCAGTGATTTGCGACAGCATATTCGGGATGTTTCTATTTAAAATTGCAACTCTCGCTTCTGTCACGCATATTCCCGCGTTTAAATCAGGAAAATTCACAGAGTTCGTAATATTTCCGTTGTCTAAATAATCCTGCAGCTCTTCAGCCGCCATGACCGCGCAGTTCTCTTCAGCCTCTTCTGTCGAAGCGCCCAAGTGCGGCAGCACGATTGCGTTATTTAAATTCACGCTTAAATTATTAGGAAAATCCGAAATATATTTTGCGACTTTATTATTCGCGATAGCCGCGCCTAAATCTTCTTCATTTATTAATACGTCACGCGCGAAATTTAAAATCTTCACGCCGTCGCGCATCTTTGCGATCGCCTCGGCGTTAATCATGCCTTTTGTCGAGTCCATCGCCGGAACGTGTATAGTTATAAAATCGCTCCTAAAATAAATCTCGTCGACATTTTCAACTAATTTTACTAACGGGCTTAAATGCCACGCGCTCTTGACTGAAAGATACGGATCATAGCCGTACACGTTCATTCCTAACGCAACAGCCGCATTAGCGACCAAAACTCCTATCGCGCCAAGGCCGATTATTCCCAAATTTTTATTTTTAATCTCGTGGCCTGCGAACGCCTTTTTAGCCTTTTCAGCATCTTTTGCAATATTTAAATTTGCCTTATTATCTTTAATCCAAGACGCTCCGCCTAAAATATCGCGCGACGCTAATAATAATCCCGCAAGCACTAACTCTTTAACAGAATTTGCGTTTGCTCCGGGCGTGTTAAAAACTACTATGCCCTGCTCGGCGCATTTCTCAAGCGGAATATTATTCACGCCCGCTCCTGCTCGTGCAATAGCCCGCAAGCTTGACGGCAAATTCATTTCTTTCATGTCGGCAGACCTGACTAAAATTCCGGCGGCGTCTTCTATATTATCAGTCATGTGATAGCCCGCTCTAAATTTTTCAAGGCCGGTCTTAGCTATAGCATTTAAGCAAAAAATTTTGCGCTCTTTCTGTATTCTCATTTTAAATTAAATTCTCGCTTTCAAATTTCTTCATGAACTTGACGAGCTTCGCCACGCCCTCGTAAGGCATTGCGTTATACATCGACGCGCGCATTCCGCCGACTGACCTGTGGCCTTTAATATTCTTAAATCCCGCCGCGTCAGCTTCTTTTACAAATTTCGCGTCAAGCTCTTTATCGCCCGTAATAAACGGCGCGTTCATTAACGACCTGTCTTCAGGCCGGACAGTACCCTTAAATAATTTAGAATTATCAAGAAAGTCGTACAAAATTTTTGCTTTAGCCTCGTTGCGTTGCTTAGCCGCTGCAAGCCCGCCATTAGCTTTAAGCCATTTGAAAGTCAGGCCGCAGATATAAATATTAAAGCATGACGGCGTATTATATAAAGACTTCGCGTCGGCGTGAGTTTTATATTTAAGCATCGTCGGCGTGAACGGCAGCACTTCGTCATAAATCAAATCATTTCTAATTATAACTATCGCAAGTCCGGCCGGCCCGATATTTTTCTGCACTCCGCCGTATAATAAGCCATATTTGCTAACATCCATCGGCTCGCTTAAAAACATTGACGACACGTCGGAGACTAAAATTTTGCCTTTGGTATTCGGCAGATTTTTAATCGTCGTTCCGTGTACGGTCTCGTTCTGGCAGATATAAACATAGTCGGCCTCGGGCGTAATATTTAAGTTGCTTAAATCAGGAACATAGCTGAAATTTTTATCTTCCGAGCTTGCAATTATATTTACTTTGCCGAAAATTTTTGCCTCGCTTGCGGCCTTCTTTGACCACTGGCCTGTGACTATATAATCGGCGATTTTATTTTTCATTAAGTTCATCGGTATCATCGCAAACTGCGTGTAAGCTCCGCCCTGCAAAAATAACACGCTGTAATTTTCAGGAACGTTCAGCAAGTCTCTTAAATCTTTTTCAGCCGTGAATAATATATCCTCGAAATCTTTTGACCTGTGGCTCATCTCCATTACCGACATGCCAGAATCTTTATACTCTAATAAATCGGCCTGCGCTTCTCTCAAAACTTCTTCCGGCAATACCGCAGGCCCCGCGCTGAAATTGTAAACTCTCATTTAAAATTTCCTCTCGTTCAATTTAAATTAAAAATTTAAATAAATTTTGCTTTATTATAACGCAACGGATTTTCAGCATTAAAAATTTTTTAAATTATTTAATTTAAATTCCCGTAAGCTTGTTAATCGCTATGCGAGCTGTCTATATAATTTATAGTAAAAGCACTTTAAAATTAATAATATCTCTCGTCCACCCTGTAAGGTTGAGAGAGTACGGGCATGTACTCTCGAGTGCCCAACGGGCAGGGGGTACACCCCTCCGTCACTTCGTTACCCTTGCAGGGCGCGATTTAAAGACCATTCAGGTCTTTAATCCTCCCCTTACAGGGGAGGCAAGAGCAATTAAAAAGTGTTTTTAGTATATTATGATTTGCTAATATATATTTATAAAAATTTTAGCTTATTGACACAAATTTTTTAGCTTTTGAAAATGTCTGAGTTGATATATTGAAATTTTAGGCCACTCTTGCCTGTTTGTCATTATACAAATTTAACGCGTCCAACAAGAAGATAATAAAATACACAGTCGTAGAGTTCAGGAATCTGAAGCAAGGGATAAATTATTTAATGCCTTTGAGAACTTAGCTCAAGATGAAATCGTCAGATTCTGTCTTAATCATTTCAAATATCTATATGTTCACAACATTCATACTTATATAAAAGAAAAATTTGCGAATTTTGCTGAAAATATTATTCCAGTTATATAATATTAATATAATAAATTTACAATAAAAAGACCGAGCCGAATAATTTTCAAGCTCAGTCCTTCATAAATATTTTAAATTTATATTTATATTATAACGGAATATTCCCGTGCTTTCTAAACGGGCGCTCTTTCTTGCGTCCCCAGAACATGCGCAAAGTCTGAATGATTTTAATTCTCGACTCCGCCGGCTCGATTACATCCTCAAACTTTGCGAGCTCTGCCGACCTGTACGGATTTAAAAATTCATCTTCGTATAATTTTTTATAATATTCACGGGCAGCCGCAGGGTCTTCCGCTTTCTCGATCTCATGCTTATATAACACGCTCACGGCAGCATCAGCTCCGACTACCGCACGCTCACAGCTTGGCCAAGCCATGACAAAATCAGCGTGCATGTCGATGCTGCACATCGCAGGCGTAGCTCCGCCGTAAGACTTGCGTATAGGCATAATAATTTTCGGAACTGTCGCCTCGGCCCAAGCGTAAAGCATTTTTGCTCCGTGACGTATAATTCCGTCGTGCTCTTGATTAACGCCCGGCAAATATCCAGGCACGTCAACGATAGACAATAACGGAATATTAAACGCGTCGCATGTTCTAATAAATCTCGCGGCCTTGCACGAAGCATTTATATCTAAACAGCCGGCAAGATAATTCGGCTGATTAGCGACAACGCCCATCGGCATTCCGCCCATTCGCACAAAGCCTACTAAAATATTTCTGGCAAAGTTCGGCGAGATCTCAAAGAAAAATCCATCGTCTGCAATCTTAGAGATTATCGCCTTCATGTCATAGCCCTTGCGTTTATTTTCCGGAATTATATCGTTTAATTCTTCAATTCGCCTATTAATATCGTCGTTACACGCATAGACCGGCGGCATTTGAGTGCAGTTGTCAGGCATGAAGCTTAATAATATTTTAATCTGATTTATGCAGTCGTAATCATCACGCGCAACTAAATTCGACAGGCCGGACTTAGTGCTGTGCGTCAAAGCTCCGCCCAAAGTCTCGAAATCTACAACCTCGCCCGTGACTTCTTTAATTACAGCCGGACCGGTTATAAACGCCTTGCTTGTCTTGTCAACCATAATTATAAAATCATTTATTGCCGGCGAGTAGCAAGCTCCGCCCGCGCACGATCCCATTAATGCCGAGATCTGCGGCACAACGCCCGACGCGTTCACGTTATTATAAAATATAGTTCCGTACACAGACGCGCCCGGACCCTCCTGCAGTCTGCCGCCGCCCGAATCGTTAAGGCCTATTATAGGCACTCCGGCCTCGAGCGATAACTCCTGCATCCTCGCAAGCTTCAGGCCGTGCATCTCGCCCATAGAGCCGCCCAGCACAGTAGCGTCCTGCGAGTAAGCAAAAGCTTTGCGACCGTTAATCAAGCCATGACCCGTTACAATTCCGTCCGCCGGGGCATCAGTCTTGTCCATGCCGAAGCGCGTTGCTCTGGGTTTTACAAACATGTTGTATTCAACAAAAGTCCCTTTATCAAATAATATATCTAAACGTTCCCGCGCTGTTAATTTGCCTTTAATATGCTGCTTGTTTATCCTCTCTTGACCGCCCTGCATTAATATATGCGCCTTTTTGTCAAGCATTATTTGCAGCTTCTGATTCAAATTTACCGCCCCCGTTCATAAAATTACTCTCCGCCATAAATTTTAATTTATAAATTCATGACGGAGAGCTTGTTTAAAATATTAAATTATTTTTAAAATTTTAAATATTAATACAAGCCTTTCCACGGGCTTAAATCAAGTCCGCACTTCTCGAAACGCTCGCCCAAGAAGTTCAGGCAGTTCTTATACATAATTTTCTCAATGACGCCGGGTCTTAAATCCATTTCTTCCCACTGCTTCAACGTCTCGCTGAGCTTAAACACGCCCCACTCTGAGCCGAATATAAATTTATCCTGAAGACGCCTGTTCATGTCATAGACCATGCACTCCGGGAAATACTTCGGCCACATGCCGGACGTCTCGCGCATGACGTTCGTCTTATGCATCGCAACGTGATTAATAACATCCGGCCAAGGCATGCCCGGGTGAAGCGCGATAATCTTTAATTTCGGGAAGTCCGCCGCAACTTCGTCAACGTCCAACGGCTGGCAGTAAGTCATGCTGTAAAGTCCGTCGCCGCCGGGCGCACCGCTGCCCATTCCGGTATAGCCGATATGGAACTGCACGGGCGCTTCAAGCTGCTGGCATAAATCCCACAACGGATAAAAACGTCTGTCGTTCGGTCTGAATTTCTGCGTGCACTGCTGGAACTTCAAGCCGATTAATTTTAAATCTACTATTGCATGTTCAGCCTCGTGCAAAGCCTGCTGTCCCTGCCACGGGTCAACGCTGCCCCATGCTCCGAAGAACGAATCCGGGAAATCCTGCCATAACTTATGAACAAACTCGTTGCTTGTCGGAGGCTCGCCCATTCCGCTCGTAGCGTCCCAAGCAACCGGCTGCATTTTAACGCCGTGAGTTTTAGCGTCGTCGGCCATCATCTTCGGCGTGGTCTCGTCGAACTCGTCTTTCAAGTCCTGCAAAGTCGCGTTGCCGGACTTGCCGCGCCAATTAGGCTGAGTATATTTGCGCGACGCGAGCATCGCCTGCATTGCCGGAGGATAACCGCCGGTCACAAACGGGTGAGCGTGTACGTCAATAATTAAATAGCCTCTCTCTTCCGGAGTCTTCGGTGTTCTGTCTCCCTGTGCCTGTGCCATAAATAAAATCTCCCTTCACATTAAATTAAAATTAAAATTCCCAAAAATTTTTTTGACATAATAACCTGCCATTAAAAAGCGTGCTGTTTAGTGTGAGCAACATACGGAGCTTCAAGAGCCGCTATCTCGTCATTGCTTAATTTAATTTCAACTGCTGAGGATGCTTCTTCAACGTGTTTAA